>DASYVL010000192.1 GCA_035937135.1 Terriglobales bacterium | reverse complement strand
CCCTGCTGACCCTGGTCTATACCTTCGAGGGCGGGATGCGCGCCGTCATTTGGACCGACGTAGTGCAGATGGCCATCTACGTCGGCGGGACCATCGTGGGACTGGTGACCATCCTGCATCTGGTCCCCGGAGGATGGCCGGCGATCCAAACAGCCGCCGGCGCCGCGGGGAAGCTGCACGTGTTCAATTTCTCCACGGCGCTCAATATGCCGTACTCCTTCTGGGCGGGATTGATCGGCGGGACCTTCCTGACCACCGCCAGCCACGGCACCGACCAATTGATGGTGCAGCGCCTCTTGGCGGCGCGCAGCCAGCGGCAGGCCAGCGTGGCGCTGTTGTCGAGCGGCCTGGTGATCCTGTTCCAGTTCACGCTCTTCCTGCTGGTGGGAACGGCGCTCTTCGTCTTCTACCGGATGCAGCCGCCGGCGCAGGCGTTCGCCTCCTCCGACCGCATCTTTCCCACGTTCATCGTCACCCAAATGCCGGTGGGGATCGCCGGGCTGCTGATCGCCGCGATCCTGGCGGCGGCCATGTCGAACCTGAGCGCGGCGCTCAATTCCCTTTCCGCCACCTCCATCGTGGACTTCTACCTGCGCCGCAAGCCGCAAGCCAGCGAGAGCCAGCGGGTGTGGATGTCGCGCGCGGCGACGATCGGGTGGGCACTAGCGCTGTTCGCATTGGCGCTGCTCTCGCGCCGCGGAGGGCGCGTGGTCGAGGTGGGGCTGACCATCGCTTCCGTCGCCTACGGGGGTCTGCTGGGCGTCTTCCTGCTGGGAGTGCTGACGCGCCGCGCCACCGAGAATGGCGCGATGGTTGGCATGGCCTGTGGTCTGGCCCTGAACCTCTACTTGTGGCTGGGAGCGGCGCACCTGGAGTCCTGGCTGGGCTTCCGCATCGCCTGGACGTGGTTCGTCACGCTGGGCACGCTGGTGACGTTCGCGGTGGGATATCTTGTAAGTCTGGCCTCCAAAGAAGCGCCGAGGAGTGACGCGGTCAATGCCTGAGAGGTCCAAACACCCCACCGATCTGGTGCGCGACCTGGGCCCGAGCCACGCTACCGCGCTGGTGGTGGGCACGGCCATCGGCAGCGGCATCTTCCTGGTCCCGGCGGAGATGATGCAGGCGGTGGGCACGGCCAAGCTGGCCCTCCTGGTCTGGATCGTAGGTGGGCTACTTTCCTTCTTCGGCGCGCTCACCTACGCCGAGCTGGGCGCGATGAAGCCGCAGACCAGCGGCGAGTACGTCTACATCCGCGACGCCTACGGGCCTCTGCTCGGCTTCCTCTACTCCTGGACGTGGTTCCTCATCGCCAAGCCCGGCTCCATCGCCACCATCACCATCGGGATGGTGCGCGTGCTGGGAACCTTCCCGCAGCTAAGTTTTCTCTCCGAGCCGGTGATGATCCGGCCGATGGTGGTGAGCTACGGGCAGCTGGTTGCGATCGGCGCGACGTTGTTCATTTCGCTGCTGAATTACCTGGGGGTGCGCAAGGCGGGCAACTTCCAGGTGGTGTTTACGGTGCTGAAGGTGGCCATGATCGCGGGCATCGTGGTGGTGGCGTTCACTTCGAGCGCGGGCTCGTGGGCGAACTTCGGTACGGCCTTCGCCGGCGCCAAGGGCGGGATGGCCGGCTTCATGATGGCGCTGGTGGCGGCGCTCTGGGCCTACGACGGCTGGAACGACCTCAACATGGTGGCGGGCGAGGTGCGGCGGCCGGAGCGCAGCATCCCCATCGCGCTGATCCTTGGAATGGCGGTGATCGCGGGGCTCTACATCCTGAACAACGCGGCGGTCGCGTACATGATGCCGGCGGCGGGCATCGCCGGTTCGGAGCGCCCGGCGGTGGAGGCGACGAGGCTGGCGGTGGGAGCCTGGGGAGCGATGGCGGTCTCGGCCGGGATGGCGCTTTCCATGCTCGTCACCCTGAACGGGACGGCTATGAGTGGGGCGCGCGTGCCCTTCGCCGTGGCCCGCGACGGCTACTTCTTCTCCGCGCTGGCGGAGGCGCATCCCAAGTTTCATACGCCCTCGACGGCCATCGTGGTGCAGGCGGGGATGGCGGTGCTGCTGTTGCTGTTCGCGGGCTCGTTCCGCGAACTGTTCTCGCTGACCATCTTCGCCGAGTGGCTCTTCTACATGATCGCGGCCAGCACGGTGTTCGTTTTCCGCGTTAGAGAGCCGGACGCGCCGCGGCCGTTCAAAACCTGGGGATATCCGGTAGTGCCGGCGCTGTTCGTGGCCGCCTCGGCGGTGCTGCTCTATTACACCTTTACCGCCGACCTGCGGAACTCGGCGGCGGGGGTGCTGCTGATCTTGGCGGGCGTGCCGGTGTTTTACTTCTTCAAAGCGCGGCGGGCGAAGGCGTGATTTGGGGCGGCGCTACGACGCGCGCAACTGCCGGGCTTTCTCGTAGACGCGGACGTACTCTTTGGCGCTCGCAGTCCAGGAGAAGTCCTTGGCCATGCCGTTGCGCATGAGCGTCTGCCAGGAAGACTTGTCCTGGTAGGCGGCCAGGGCGGCGCGCAGGGTAGCGAGCAGGGCCTCGCCGTTATATTCGGTGAACTTGAAGCCGGTACCCTTGCCGCTCTTGGCGTCCCAATGCTCGATGGTGTCGTCGAGGCCGCCGGTGGCGCGCACCACGGGCACGGTCCCGTACTTCAGGCTGTAGATCTGGTTGAGGCCGCAGGGTTCGTAGCGCGAGGGCATGAGGAACATGTCGGCGCCGGCCTCGATCTTGTGGGCGATGGCGTTGTCGTAGGCGACCTTGACCGCGATCTTCTGCGGGAACTGCTTGTTGAGGCGGCGGAAGAGGTCTTCGTACTCTTTATCGCCGTTGCCCAGGGCGACGATGATGAGCTCCTCGCGCGCCAGGCGGTCAGCGATCTGGGAGATGAGGTCGAAGCCCTTCTGCGCGGCAAAGCGGGAGACGATGCCGATGACGGGCAGCGCGGGGTCGGCGCCGGCGATGCCGAACTCCGTGAGCAGATCCTTCTTGCAGACGGCTTTGCCCGTGAGGTCGGCCGGGGAGTAGCGGGTGATGAGGAACTTGTCCTTCTCCGGGCTCCACTGCTCGTAGTCCACGCCGTTCAAGATGCCAGTGACGGTGGCAGCGCGGGCGCGCAGCACGCCCTCCAGCCCGAAGCCGTATTCGGTGGTCTGGATCTCCTGGCTGTACTTCTTGCTGACCGTGGTGATGAAGTCGGAAAAGACCAGTGCTCCCTTGAGGAAGTTCACCTGGCCGTAGAATTCTAGCTTGTCGATGGTGAACAGGTCCCAGGGCAGCAGCAGCAGAGGTAAGGTGTCCGGGGCGAACAGGCCCTGGTATCCCATGTTGTGGATGGTGAAGACCGAAGGGACGCCGCGGAAGACCGGGTCCTCGGAATACATGGAGCGCAGGAGTATGGGAATGAGCGCGGACTGCCAGTCGTGGCAGTGGAAGACGTCGGGGACGCCCAGGATCTTCGAGGCCTCGAGTACGGCGCGGGAGTAGAGGGCGAAGCGCTCGGCGTTGTCGGGAAAATCGCCGCTGGGGGTGCCGTAGAGGGTGTCGCGCTCGAAGAAGTGTGGGTACTCGATGAAGTAGAATCGCACGCCGGAGAGCGAGCCACCGTCCAGCACCGAGCAGAAGCGGTACTGGTCGTCAAAGGGGATGGTGAGCGAGCGGACGACGGTTTCCGACTTGGTGAGCTTGGTCTGCTTGTAGCGCGGCAGGAAGACGGTGACCTGGTGGCCGAGGGCGGCCAGGGCGGAGGGCAGCGCGCCCACCACGTCGGCGAGGCCTCCGGTCTTGGAGAACGGAACGCACTCGGATGCCGCAAAGGTGATGTGCATCGGAACCTCCCGGGACGGGCGGTAGAGGAAGCCTGAGTCTAATGTCGGAAGCGCCAAGGGTCAATCGAAGAGCGAGCCGCAAGCGCCCGCGGCTGGGGCAGAACCTGCTCACCGACCCCGGGGCGGCAGAGCGCATCGTCGCAGCACTGGGCGACGTGAGCCAGGCTACGGTGGTCGAGATCGGACCGGGGCGCGGCGCGCTGACCGATTTGCTGGCGGGGCGCGCCCAGCGGCTGATCGCGGTCGAGCTGGACCGTATCCTGAGCGCGCAGTTGCGGATGAAGTATGACGCGCGGAGCAACGTTGAGATCGTCGAAGGCGACGTGCTCCAGGTCGACCTGGCAGCGCTGATAGGCCGCGAGCGGAAGGCGCGCGTGGTCGGCAATCTGCCCTACTACATCACCTCGCCCATCCTGGAGCGCCTGTACCGCTTCTGGGAGAGCATCGACTTCATCGTGCTGCTGGTGCAGCGGGAGGTGGCCGAGCGCATGGCAGCGCGGCCCGGCAGCCGCGACTATGGCCTGCTCTCGGCGGTGACGCAATTGCACGCGCGCGTGGAGAAGTTGTTCACGCTGCCTCCGGGAGCGTTCTCGCCGCCGCCCAAGGTGCACTCAACCGCGGTGCGGCTGACGCCGATTTCCCAGAATCCGGGTGGGCCCGCGGATGGGTTCATCGAGTTCCTGAAGTTCTCCTTCGGGCAGAAGCGGAAGACGTTGGCAAACAATCTGAAATCGCGCTATGGCGAGGCGGCGGTGCGGGCGGCACTCGCGGCTGCCGGGCTGCGAGCGGACGTGCGGGCGGAGGCGGTGGGGCTGGAGAAGGCGGCGGAGGTCTTCCGGAGTCTGACCGCGTGACGCGGGCGTGGACGCCTGCGCCACAGCCGGCGAGACGCCGGCGCTGCGGCTGGCCTTTTCATCACGGCGGCGAGACAATCGGGGATAGAAGGCGGTGAGCGGTGAGCAGCATGGTGCGGCATCCGGCGGTGGCGGGTCGCTTCTACCCCGGCGATCCGGCAGTGCTGCTGCGCGACGTGAAGTCCTACGTTGCGGCCGGCGGAGAGAAGGTCAGCGCGCTGGGCTGCGTGGTCCCGCACGCCGGCTACATGTACTCCGGGCACGTGGCGGGAGCAGTGTACGCGCGGCTGAAGCTGCCGCGGCGCTACGTCATCCTGTGTCCCAACCACACCGGGATGGGCGAGCCGCTGGCCATCATGAGCGCAGGAACGTGGCGCACGCCGCTGGGCGAAGCCAGAATCGACCAGGCGCTGGCCGAAGAGCTGATGCGCAGCTACAGCTGGCTGACGGAAGATGCGGCGGCACATCGCAGCGAGCACGCGCTCGAAGTCCAGCTTCCCTTCCTGCAGGCACTCCAGCCCGAGTTCAGCTTCGTCCCCATCGCGCTGGGGACGGCGAACTACGAGGTGCTGGCGTCGCTGGGCGAGGCCATCGCAACCGTCCTCGAGGCGCAGAAGGAGCAGACGCTGATCATCGCTTCGAGCGACATGAACCACTACGAGTCCGACGCCATCACCCGCGTCAAGGACGGGAAGGCCATCGAGAGGCTGCTGGCGATGGATGCGCGCGGGCTGTACGACGTAGTGGTGGCGGAGGACATCAGCATGTGCGGCTTCGGGCCGGCGGTGGCCATGCTTTCGGCGGCCGGGAGGCTGGGAGCGAAGTCGGCGGAGCTGGTGAAGTACGCGACCTCGGGCGACATTTCCGGCGACCGCAGCGCCGTGGTGGGGTATGCGGGAGTGGTGGTGAGCTAGAGACACGGGAATAACGCAAGATGCAAGGCCGCGGGCGAGGCGCCCGCGCCACGTACTCGCGAAAAGAACGGGCGACCGATGAAGGTCGCCCGTTGCCTTTAGAGAGGAAGCCGCCTATTTCGGGGTAGTGCTGGTAGAGCTCTTGGGGCTGCTGGAACTGGAGCTGCGCCCGCTGCTCGAGCTGTGGCCGCCTGCCGAAGAACTTCCGCTGCTGGCGTGGCTGCCGCCTGAGCTGCTTCCAGAACTTCCGCTGGAACTGTGCCCACTGCTGGAGCCGGAGCCGGAAGGGGAGCTGCTGTGGCCGGAGCTTCCGCTGGCGCTGCCGCTACCGCCGGAGCTCGAACTGGATGATCCAGAACTCGAGGAACCGGTGCTGGAGGCAGCTGAGCCCGAGGAGCCGGAACTCGGCATGAAGTTCTCACGCCGAGGTTCGCGGCGCGGCTCCGGGGACCTTCCGCCACCCGAGGTGGGAGCAGGATCAGCCGCCGGAGAAGTTGCGTCCGAGCCGGAGCTGCTGCCACCGCTCCCGCCGGAGCTCGCACTGCCGCTCGAACCCGAACCCGCGGTCGGGGAGTCGTTGGTGATGCTCGGAGGCAACTGGCGGCGTGGCTCTGGGACCCGTTGCCGCCCGGAAGCGGGCGAAGAACCCTGCGAAGCTGCGCCGGAACCGCCCGAGGTTGGGCTGCCGCCCGAAGAGCCAGAACTTCCCGAACCGGAGTTGGTGATCACCACTCCCGACTGGCCGCCGGCACCGCGGCGCTCGCGGGCATTGCGAATCGCCTCCTCAAGCTCGATCTCGCGCTCGCGTCCGGAGGGACGCCGGCCGGAGTCTGCGGCCGGCTGGCCGCTTCCGCCGGAACCAACGGACCCGCCGGAGCCGCTCCCTGCACTCACACCGGAGCCGGAGCCGCCGGAGGGCGTAGCTCCCGGGCCGGAGCCCGGGGTGCCGACCCCACCGGAGCC
>DASYVL010000191.1 GCA_035937135.1 Terriglobales bacterium | reverse complement strand
CTTTCGGAGATCGAAGCGCGGCTGGCCAAGCTGGACGCGGAGACGGCGGAGATGCGCGCCGCTGCCGACCGCGAAGCAGGGAAGGAAGAGGAAGCCGCGCGGACGGCTGCCGAGGAAGCCAAGGCCAAGATCGTACAAGGCGCCCAGCAAGAGATCGCGGCGGCGGCGCGGCTGGCGCGGGGTGAGTTGAAGTCCTACGCCGCGGAGCTGGCGGTCACGCTGGCGGAGAAGAAGATCCAGATCACTTCCGCCACCGACCGCGCTCTGGTGCAAGAGTTCGTGGACCACCTGGGAAAGGACAGCAAGTAATGGCGGCGATCAACAACCGATACGCGCGCGCGCTGGCCGATGTGGCGGTCGAGCGGAAACTCGACGCGGACCAGATGGTGGAAGAGATGAACTCGCTCGCCCAGGCGCTGACCGTGAGCACAGAGTTGCGCATCGCGCTGGAGACGCCCTCAGTGCCGGTTTCGCAGAAGCTCAAGGTGCTGGACGCGGTGGTGGCAAGAGTCGGGGCGTCGCCGGTGGCGCGCAACTTCCTGGCGGTGCTGGTGCAGAACCGGCGCATCGGGGCCCTGGGCGAGATCGCGCGCCTGTTCGAAGTGGAGATGAATGAGCGTCGCGGCTTTTCCGAGGCGGAGGTCACCAGCTGGCGCGATTTGGGCGACGAAGAGAAGCGCTCGCTGACCACGCGCCTGGAGGCGGTCCTGGGAAAGAAGGTGCAGGCGCGCTACCAGAAGGACGAAAGCCTGCTGGGCGGGGCGCGCATCCGCGTAGGCAGCACCATCTGGGACGGCTCGGTGCGCGGCCAGTTGCGGAAGCTGAAAGAACAGTTGAGCTCCAACCAGACCTGAGAACTCACTTATGGCACAGATCAAGGCAGACGAAATCACGAAGTTGAGACGCTTGGCGGGCGTCTGAGCCCGCCGGCGAAATTCTGAGCGAAGCGAAGGAACTCGGTTAAGAGAGCCATATGGCACAGATCAAGGCTGACGAAATCACTAAGATCCTGCGCGAGCAGATCGAGAACTACGAATCGCGGGTCGCGGTGGACGAGGTCGGCTCCATCATCTCCCTGGGCGACGGCATCGCCCGCGTGCACGGCCTGGACAAGGTGATGGCGGGCGAGCTGCTCTCCTTCCCCCACGGCCTGGCCGGCATCGCCCTGAACCTGGAGGAAGACCAGGTGGGCGCGGTGCTGCTGGGCGACTACACCGAGATCAGCGAGGGCGACGAGGTCAAGCGCACAGGGCGCATCATGAGCGTGCCGGTGGGCGAGGCCATGGTGGGGCGCGTGGTCAACGCGCTGGGCGAGCCCATCGACGACAAAGGGCCGGTCGCGACCGACAAGGTCATCACCCTGGAGCGCCTGGCGCCGGGGGTGGTGGACCGGCAGCCGGTGCGCGAGCCCATGGCCACGGGTCTGAAGGCCATCGACAGCATGATCCCCATCGGCCGCGGGCAGCGCGAGCTCATCATCGGCGACCGGCAGACGGGGAAGACCGCGGTGGCGCTGGACACCATCATCAACAACAAGGGCGGAGACCTGATCTGCATCTACTGCGCCATCGGGCAGAAGCGCTCTTCGGTGGCCCAAGTGGTGAAGATCCTGACAGATTACGGCGCCATGGACTACACCATCGTGGTGGCGGCCACGGCTTCCGAGCCCGCGCCCATGCAGTACATCGCGCCCTACACCGCCTGCGCCATGGGCGAATACTTCCGCGATTCCGGGCGGCACGCGCTGTGCATCTACGACGACCTCTCCAAGCACGCCGCCTCGTATCGCGAGATCTCGCTGCTGCTGCGGCGGCCGCCGGGGCGCGAGGCCTATCCCGGCGACGTCTTCTACCTGCACTCGCGCCTACTGGAGCGCGCTGCCAAGCTCAACAACAAGCTGGGCGGAGGCTCCCTCACCGCTCTGCCCATCATCGAGACCCAGGCGGGCGACGTCTCCGCCTACATCCCCACCAATGTCATCTCCATCACCGATGGGCAGATCTACCTGGAGACCGACCTGTTCAACAGCGGCATCCGGCCGGCGGTGAACGTGGGCCTGTCGGTGAGCCGCGTGGGCGGCAACGCGCAAATCAAAGCTATGCGGCAGGTGGCGGGCACGCTGCGGCTCGACCTGGCGCAGTTCCGCGAGTTGGCGGC
Organism: Terriglobales bacterium; assembly: GCA_035937135.1. NCBI lineage: Bacteria > Pseudomonadati > Acidobacteriota > Terriglobia > Terriglobales > Terriglobales bacterium. The sequence goes on along the minus strand of DASYVL010000191.1, from coordinate 6,025 downwards.
CTTCGCGCAGTTCGGCAGCGACCTGGACAAGGCCACGCAGGCACAGCTCAACCGCGGCCGGCGGCTGACCGAGATCCTCAAGCAGGACCAGTACTCGCCCCTGCCGGTAGAGCGGCAGGTGCTCATCCTGTTTGCCGGGACCAGCGGCGCGCTGGACGATCTGCCGGTGGAGCAGTGCCGCGAGTTCGAGCGTGGCCTGTTCAAGCACGTGGAGACCATGAGCCCGGCACTGTTGCGCACCATCGCCGAGAAGAAGGTGCTCGACGACGCCATCAAAGCGGATCTCACGAAGCTGATTGTGGAGTTCAAACAGCGCTTCGTGAGCGAGCGGCAAGCGGCGTCTGCCCATAAGTAAGCTATTTTTTTCAGTCACTTGGAGTTGATGACAGGTTTCGATGGCTAACATTCTCGACATCCGCCGCCGGGTGCGCAGCGTGAAGAATACGCGGCAGATCACCAAGGCCATGAAGATGGTGGCGGCGGCACGGCTGCGGCGAGCGCAGGAGCGCGCGCTGGCGGCGCGTCCCTATTCGCAGATGCTCACTGCGGTGCTCAAGTCGCTGGTGCAGCGCGCCGAGATCTACGACCCGGAGACGGGAGTGGCGCGCCATCCGCTGCTGGCGCAGCGCCCTCCGCGCAACGTCCTGCTGCTGGTGGTGACCGGGGACAAAGGGCTGGCGGGCGCCTTCAACACCAACATCCTCAAGGCGGCGCAGCGCTTCCTGGACTCGCAGGCCGGCCGGAACGTGGATCTGGAGACCATCGGGCGCAAGGGGCGCGACTTCCTGCGGCGGCGCTTCCCCACGCGAGCGCAGCGGGCCGAGGGCGCCGAGGAAGGAAGCCCGCAGCGCGCCGGCGCCATACAGATCGTGGGCGAGCGGGTGGGCATGCTGGGGAAGCTGGAGTTCGCGCAGGCGCACGAGCTGGCGGAATACGTGATCGATTGCTACAGCCGCGGCGAAGTGGACTCCGTGTATCTGCTGTACAACGAGTTCAAGTCGGTGGTGTCGCAGCGGGTGGTGGTGGATGAGATCCTGCCCATCGAGGAGATCGGGACCGCCGACATCCGCCAGGTCCAGGAGTTGAGCGAGGAAGATCGCTTTCGCCACGTGGAGGCGGCGGCGACCGCGGGCGTTTCGGTGCGCGCCGCCGATACCCGGGGCATGGACGAGAAGGCGGCCCGCTTCGCCACCGCTCCCGTGGACTACATCTACGAGCAGCCGGCGGCCGAACTCTTCGACAGCCTGCTGCCGCGATACGTGGGGGTGCGCATCTTCCACGCGCTGCTGGAATCGGTGGCGGCGGAGCACGCCGCGCGCATGACGGCCATGGATTCGGCCACCAACAACGCCAGCGACATGATCGACGATCTGACCCTGGCCATGAACCGGGCGCGGCAGGCGAAGATCACGAAAGAGATCATCGAGATTGTGAGCGGAGCAGCGGCGCTATGAGCTTGCAAGAAACATTCCGAGCGGAGGCCGAAGGCCGAAACGAGGAAACCCTACCCTGACGCAGCTGTTTGGGTACGGTAGGGCTCCCTCGCTGCGCTCGGGATGTAAGGAATAAAAGACACGAGGTCTTAATGGCAGAAAACGTCGGAAAAGTGATTCAAGTCGCCGGACCCGCGGTGGACGTGCAGTTCGCCGAGGGCAATATGCCGCCCATCTATGAAGCGCTGCGCGTGGTCAGCGAGGGCTTCACCGTGCCCATGCCCATCAGCGTGATCCTGGAAGTGCAGCAGCACCTGGGCGAAGGCCGGGTGCGGTGCGTAGCCATGGAACCCACCGACGGCATGGTGCGCGGCATGAAAGCCATCTCCCAGGGCGGGCCCATCTCGGTGCCGGTGGGCCGGGGCACGCTGGGACGGGTGATGAACGTCATCGGCGAGCCCGTGGACCAGTTGGGACCCATCCAGTTCAAGGAGCGCCATCCCATCCATCGCCTGGCGCCGGCGTTTGACGAGCAGGCCACGACAGCGGAGATGTTCGAGACCGGCATCAAGGTCATCGACCTCATCCAGCCTTTCCTCAAGGGAGGAAAGACTGGCCTCTTCGGCGGCGCGGGCGTGGGCAAGACCGTGATCATCATGGAACTGATCAACAACGTGGCCAAGCAGCACGGCGGCTTCTCCGTCTTTGCCGGAGTGGGGGAGCGCACGCGCGAGGGCAACGACCTGTGGCTGGAAATGACCGAGTCGGGCGTCATCAAGCCCGGAGATCCGGAGCATTCTAAGGCGGCGCTGGTCTATGGGCAGATGACGGAACCGCCCGGGGCGCGCCTGCGCGTGGCCCTGACCGCGCTCACCGTGGCCGAGTACTTCCGCGACCAGGAGGGCGCGGACACGCTGCTGTTCATCGACAACATCTTCCGCTTCACGCAGGCGGGCTCGGAGGTCTCGACGCTGCTGGGGCGCATGCCTTCGGCGGTGGGCTACCAGCCCAACCTGGCCACGGAGATGGGCGAACTGCAGGAGCGCATCACCTCCACCACCAAGGGCTCGGTGACCTCGGTGCAGGCCATCTACGTCCCCGCCGACGACCTCACCGACCCGGCGCCGGCTACGACGTTCGCCCACCTGGACGCCACCACCGTGCTTTCGCGGCAGATCGTCGAACTGGGCATCTATCCCGCGGTGGATCCGCTGGCCTCCACCTCGCGCATCCTCGATCCCCGGGTGGTGGGCCAGGACCATTACGACGTGGCGCAGGGAGTGAAGAAGGTGCTGCAGCGCTACAAGGACCTGCAGGACATCATCGCCATCCTGGGCATCGATGAGTTGAGCGAAGACGACAAGCTCACCGTGGCCCGGGCGCGCAAGATCCAGAAGTTCCTCTCCCAGCCCTTCCACGTGGGCGAGCAGTTCACCGGGCTGCCGGGACGCTACGTGAAGATCGCGGACACGGTGAAGGGATTCCGCGAGATCATCGAAGGCAAGCACGACGACATCCCCGAGCAGGCCTTCTACATGATGGGTCCCATCGAAGAGGTCCTGGAACGCAACGAGAAGCTCAAGGCGGCGGCGTAAGAGACGAACGATCCATGGCAGAGACCTTCCAGCTCGAGATTGTCACCCCGGAGAAGCTGATGGTGGACGACCGCGCCGAGGAGATGCAGATCCCCGGGAAGAACGGCTACCTGGGGGTGCTGCCCGGCCACGCCCCGCTGATCACGGAGCTGGCGGTGGGGGAGATCAGCTACCGGCTGGGAGCGGAGACCCAGCGGCTGGCGGTGGCCTGGGGGTTCGCCGAGGTGCTGCCGGAGAAGGTCACCATCCTGGCGCAGATCGCGGAGCGCGCCGACGAGATTGACGCGCCCCGCGCCGAACGCGCCCGGGAGCGCGCCCAGGCGCACCTGAACAGCGGAAATCCAGAAACCGACTTTCCCCGCGCCCAGACGGCCTTGGAGCGCGCCCAAACCCGGCTGGAGGTGGCCGGCAAGCGTTAAGGGAGCTGGAGGGAGCGGCCGCCGCGCCATCCGACTGAAAGCCAAGAGGTTCCGCGCCGATTGTCCTTGCCAATCCGCCCGGCCGCTGGGTAGAATCCGCCTACGAACTCCCCCTTGAATGCTCCCAAGGAGCGGTGTAGCCTGCCTGATTAATCACGCCAGCAGGCCTTCTTTTTTGGACTCATGAGTCTGAGCGTCCAGGTAGCCGGAAAGACCGACCTCGGGTGCGTGCGCACCAACAATGAGGACAACTTCGGCTACGACACCCGCTACGGTGTTTTCATCGTGTGCGACGGGATGGGCGGCCAGGCCGCCGGGGAAGTGGCCAGCAAGATGGGGGTGGACATCATCCTGGAGTACTTCCGCAAGGCGGGAGGGGAGACGGGCAAGTACCCGGTGGAGGGCAAGGTTGTGGAGGGAGTTTCGGAGCGCGCCAACGCGCTGGCCAGCTCCATCCGCCTGGCCAACCGGTCGATCTTCGAGGCGGCCTCCAAGAACGCCGGCCACGCCGGCATGGGCTCCACGGTGGTGGCGGCCCTGGTGAAGGGCAGCTTCCTTTCCATCGCGCACGTGGGCGACAGCCGCATCTACCTGATCCGCAAGGACAGCATCCAGCAGCTCACCAACGACCACTCGCTGGTGATGGAGCAGGTGCGCCGCGGCCTGATCACGCAGGAGGAAGCGGAACGATCCAACATGCAGAACATCATCATCCGCGCGCTGGGCTCGGAAGAGACGGTGGAGCCGGATGTGGACGACATGGTGGCGCAGCCCGGCGACATCCTGCTGCTGGCCAGCGACGGACTCACCAAACACGTGAAGGACAACGCCCTGCTCAAGCTGGTGAAGGGCGCTTCCACACTGTCGCAGGCCTGCGACGCGCTGATCCAGGCCGCCCGGGATGACGGCGGCGACGACAACATCACCTGCGTCCTGGTGCGGGTGGTGGAACAGCCCTGGTATCGGAGATGGTCCGGGAAAGGGAGTCCGCAATGGCAAAACTCTATTTGAAGTTCGAGCAGGCCGTCCTCAAGGAGGTCACGGTGACGCAGGGGGGCATCGTGACCGTCGGTCGTCTGCCCGACAACATGATCCAGGTGGATAACCTCGCCGTCTCCGGCCACCACGCGAAGGTCTACTGGGAGACGGATCACTACGTGATCGAGGACAACAACAGTCTGAACGGCACCTTCGTCAACAACCAGAAGGTGAGCAAGGTGACGCTGAAGGACGACGACAACATCCTGATCGGCAAGCACACCATCACCTTCAAGGACGAGTGGCACGAGGACGAGCCGGAGCAGCGCGTACCCACGCAGGTCATGCCCGCGGTGCCGCAGATGGACGCTACGGTGGTGCTGGACACCAAGAAAGCCAAGGAGCTGATGGCCCAGGCCAGGGCGCTCAGGGAGGACGCGTCGGCGGCCCCGGCGCCCCCGGCAGCGCCCGCCCCTGTTGGTCCTACGGCCTCCGGAACCATGCCCGCAGTAGTTCCCACCCCACCACCACCACCACCGCCTCCTCCCCCTCCTGCCAAGGAGCGCACCGGGATGCTGACCGTGCTCGAAGGCAAGACGGACGAGCCGCGCTACGTGTTGAGCGGCAAACTCACGGTCATCGGCAAGTCGGCGATGGCCACCATCAAGCTGAAGGGCTCGATGTTCCGTCAGCCGCCGGACGTGGCCGCCATCGTCCGCAAGCAAGACAACAAGTACTTTGTGGCGTCCCAGGACAAGAAAGCGCACCTGAAGCTCAACGGCGCCGACTTGGACCATCAGCAGGAGCTGAAAGAGGGCGACACGATCGAGGTCTTCGGCGTGAAGCTGAACTTCGAGTACCAAGACTAGAGGATGGAGATCAAGACCGTAGGCGTGGTGGGGGCAGGGACGATGGGCAACGGCATTGCCCACGTCTTCGCCAAGAGCGGCTTTCACGTCTTGCTATGCGACGTGGAACAGCGCTTCCTGGATCGCGGCCTGGAAACCATCGGCAAGAACCTGGAGCGCGAGGTCGCGAAGAGCAAGATCTCCGCCGAACAGCGCACGGCGGCGCTGGGACGCATCCGGCCGGCGCTGGAGCGCAAGGCGCTGGCCGCCTGCGACTTTATCGTGGAAGCCGCTACCGAGAAGCTGGAGATCAAGGCCGCGCTCTTCCGCGAGCTCGACTCCCTCTGCCGTCCCGAAGTCATCCTCTCCTCCAACACCTCTTCCATCTCCATTACCAGGCTGGCGGCCTGCACCCAGCGGCCGGAGAAGGTCATCGGCATGCACTTCTTCAATCCCGTGCCCATGATGAAGCTGGTGGAGGTGATTCGCGCGCTACAGACCTCGGATGAAACTTTCCAGACTGTGAAGTCGCTGGCCGAGAAGCTGGAGAAGACTCCGGTGGAGGTGCACGATTCGCCCGGGTTCGTTTCCAACCGCGTGCTCATGCCGCAGCTCAACGAGGCCATGTACGCGGTGATGGAGGGCGTGGCCACAGCGGAAGCGGTGGACGAGGTCTTCAAGCTGGGCATGGCGCATCCCATGGGCCCGCTGACCTTGGCCGACTTCATCGGCCTCGACGTCTGCCTCGACAT
>DASYVL010000190.1 GCA_035937135.1 Terriglobales bacterium | reverse complement strand
CCGAGACCGGCACCCCCATCTGGAAGATGCTGCGCAACAGCACCATGTTGGCCGACTGCGAGCCGGAGCCGTTCACCGTCGCCACTTGGATGCTGAAGTCGTTGACGATGGGCTGGCGCTTCGACTGCTTGGGCGCTTCCTTCACCGCTACTTCGCTGATAGCCATGCCGGTTCTTCCTTTACCAGAGCGATAGCGCTCGAATTCCTCGCCTATTCAACCTTCGATTATAAGGCGGCGGGCTGGCGCGCAAAACCAGTGTTCAGAATGCTGAACGCTGGTTTTTTATTCGCCGGTGAAGAACTGGGCCATGTGGCGGAACTTCTCGTAGCGGGTGGCCAGCAGCGTGGGCGTGGGCAGGCAGCGGATCTCCGCGAAGTGCTTCTGCAAGGCGGCGTCGAGCAGGGCGGCGGCGGCTTCGTGATCCTTCTGCGCTCCGCCCTCTGGTTCGGGGACCAAGTCGTCCACGCAGCCCAGCTCCATCAGGTCCTTGGCAGTGATGCGCAGGGCCTGGGCGGCGATCTCCTTCTTGGAGGCGTCCCGCCACATGATGGAGGCGCAGCCCTCGGGCGAGATGACCGAATAGATGGCGTTCTCCATCATCAGCACGCGATCGGCGATGGCGATGGCCAGCGCCCCGCCGCTGCCGCCCTCGCCGGTGATGGTGGTGAGGATGGGCACTTGGAGCCGCGCCATCTCGCGCAGGTTGCGGGCTATGGCCTCGGCCTGCCCGCGCTCCTCCGCTCCCAGGCCGGGATAGGCGCCGGGCGTATCCACGAACGTAAAGATGGGGCGGCCGAACTTCTCCGCCAGCTGCATGACGCGCAGGGCCTTGCGGTATCCCTCGGGATTGGGCATGCCGAAGTTGCGGTAGACCTTTTGCTTGGTATCGCGTGCTTTCTGATGACCCACCACCAGCACGTCGTTCCCGTGAAAGCGGGCCATGCCGCAGACGATGGCGGGATCATCGGCGAAGGTACGGTCGCCGTGGATCTCGCTCCACTCGGTGAACAGGCGATCCACGTAGTCGAGGGTATAGGGGCGTTGCGGATGGCGCGCCAGCTCCGTCCTCTGCCAGGCGTCGAGGTGAGTGTGGATCTGGGTGCGCAGCTCCGCCACTTGCTCCTGCAGCTGCTGGAGCTGGCTGCGAGCGTCCTGGTTCTCGCCGGCGGCGGCTTCCAGGTGCTCGATCTGCTTCTCAATATGCGCCAGCTCGCGTTGGGCTTTGGTGGTCGGGTCCATGGCGGGTTGGAGTCCTGGGACGCGCGCAGCGGCGCTCAGAAAGCTACCGGAACGCCCGGCTGACAGGCAGAAGGTTCAGTCCACAATGCGCACGCTGCCGCGACCGCAAAGCTCCTCGACGCGGGCAATGAAAGCCCGGTCAGGAAGCACATTATAGCCTTCCGCCTCCATCACCGCCAGAAAGTCGCCGGGGCGTTCCACGTCGAACAGCACCTTGGCTTGGCCCTTGCGCTCGCGGCACACCTGGCAGAGGGCGTCGATGGTGGCCGCACTAGCCGCCTCCAGCGGCACCCGGATGCGCAGCGAGCGCGGCAGCTTGGGCTGCGCCTGGTCGAGCGGGACGATGTCGGCGACCGTCAGCTTGGGATTCGCTCCCTCCTCCACCCGCACGCTGCCGCGGATCAGCACTGGGACCTCCAGCTTCACCCGCTCGCCCAGCCGCCGGTAGGCCTCGGGGAAGACCAGCACGTCTACCGCGCCCGCCAGGTCCTCCAGCACCGCCTGCGCGTACTGCTCGCCCTTCTTGGACTTGAGGACGCGCACCCCGGTCAGCAGGCCGCCGGCGTAGATCTCATCGCGGCCGGTTCCCTGCCGCATGGCTCCGATGGCTTCGGTATCGAGGGCGCGGAACTGCTCCAGCTTCTCGCGATACTTCTCCAGCGGGTGGCCGGTGATGAAGAAGCCCAGGATCTCCTTCTCCGCCGCCAGGCGCTGCGGCTCGTCCCAGTCGGGGACGTCGGGGAGCTGCTCGGCCGGCGAGGCCGCGGGCGACTCTTCTCCGAAGACGCCGAACAGCCCGTGCTGGCCGCTTTCGGCGTCGCGATGCGTCTTCTGCGCGCGCTCCAGCGCCCGGTCGATCACCGCCATGAGCTGCGCCCGCGTGCCCAACGAGTCCAGAGCGCCGCTCTTGATTAGCGATTCGATGACCCGCCGGTTCAGCAAGCGCAGGTCCACTTTCTCGCAGAACTCAAAGAGGGAGCGGAAGCGGCCCAGCGTCTTGCGCGCCGCCAGGATGGATTCGATGGCCGTGTGCCCCACATTCTTCACCGCCGCCAGGCCGAAGCGGATGGCCCCGCCGTGCGGCGTGAAGTTGGCGTCGCTCACGTTGATGTCCGGCGGCTCTACCGCAATACCCATCTCGCGGCACTCGTTGATGTACTTCACCACCTTGTCGGTATTGCCGGTCTCTGAGGTCAGCAGCGCAGCCATGAACTCCACGGGATAGTGGGTCTTCAGATAGGCGGTCTGGTAGGCGAGCAGGGCGTAGGCGGCGGAGTGCGACTTGTTGAAGCCGTAGCCGGCGAACTGTTCCATCAGGTCGAAGATCTTGACCACCTTCCGCTCCGGGAATCCGCGCTGCATCGCGCCCTTGATGAATTTGTCGCGCTGCCCTGCCATCTCCTCGTGTTTCTTCTTGCCCATGGCGCGACGCAGCAGATCGGCCTCGCCCAGGGAGTAGCCCGCCAGCCGGTTGGCGATCTGCATCACCTGCTCCTGATAGACGATGACCCCCAGCGTCTCCTTCAGGATCTCCTCCAACTCGGGCAGCTCGTAGCTGATCTGCAGGCGGTGGTGCTTGCGGGCGATGAAGTCGTCGATCATGCCGCCCTGGATGGGCCCGGGGCGATAGAGCGCGTTCAAGGCCGTGAGGTCCTCGACCGAAGTGGGCTGATAGCGGCGCAAGACGTCGCGCATGCCGTGCGACTCGAACTGGAAGACGCCCGAGGTCAGTCCTTTGTGGAAAACGCCCTCGAAGGTCTGCTGGTCGTCGAGGGCCAAGCCGTCGAGGTCGAAGGCTGCACTCCCTTTCGAGCCGTTCCCGCCTGCGCTCTGGGCCTGCGCGATGAGTTTGAGCGCATCGTCGAGCACGGTCAGGGTGGTGAGCCCGAGGAAGTCCATCTTCAACAGGCCCAGCTTCTCCACCGCGTTCATGTCATAGGCGGTGACGATCTCCTCGTTCTTGGTCTGGTGCAGCGGCACCAGCTCGATGAGCGGCTGGGGCGCGATCACCACGCCCGCCGCGTGCACTCCGGCGTTGCGCACTAGGCCCTCGAGCTTGCGCGCGGTGTCCAGCAGCTCCCGCATCTGGGAATCGCTCTGGTAGGTGGCTTGGAGTTGCGGGGAATCCTTGAGCGCCTTCTCCAGGGTGATGTTCACCTGCAGCGGCACCATCTTGGCGATGCGGTCCACGTCGCCGTAGGGGATGCCCATGGCGCGGCCCACGTCCTTGATGGCGGCCTTGGCGGCCATGGTGCCGAAGGTGATGATCTGCGCCACGTTGTCGCGGCCGTACTTCTCCGTGACGTAGTGGATCACCTCGCCGCGGCGGTTCATGCAGAAATCAATGTCGATGTCGGGAAGGGAGACGCGCTCCGGGTTGAGGAAGCGCTCGAACAGCAGCCCGTTCTGCAGCGGGTCGATGTCGGTGATGCCCAGCGAATAGGAGACCAGCGAGCCCGCCGCCGAGCCCCGCCCCGGCCCCACCGGGATCCGCTTTTCGCGCGCGTAGCGCACGAAGTCCCAGACGATGAGGAAGTAGCCGGCGAAGCGCATCTGCTGGATCATGGTGATCTCGCGCGCCATCCGCTGCTCGTATTCCGCGACGCTCTGCTTCAGCCGGCCCTGCCGCTCCAGCTCGCGCACCGTCTCCATCCGCCGCGCGAAGCCCTGGCGGGCGATGTGCTCGAAGTAGCTGTCTGTGGTGTAGCCCGCCGGGACCTCGAAGTGCGGGAACGGGTTCCCTACTTTCTCCAGCTTCAGGTTGCAGCGCTCGGCGATGGCCAGGGTGCGGCTGAGGACGTCGGGGGCGTCCTTGAAGACGCGCGCCATCTGCTCCGCGCTCTTGAGGAAGAACTGGTCGGTGGCGAACTTCAGGCGGTTGGTGTCGGTGAGCACCTTGCCCGTCTGCACGCACACCAGCACGTCGTGGGCGTGCGCGTCCTCCTCGCACAGGTAGTGGCAGTCGTTGGTCGCCACCAGGGGGATCGCCGTCTCCTGGCTCAGGCGCAGCAGGTCAGGCTGGATGCGGTGCTCCAAGTCCAGACCCTGGTCCTGGATCTCGAGGAAGAAATTCTCCTTGCCGAAAAGCTCGCGATAGGTGCCGGCGGCCGCGCGCGCCTCGTCGTACTTCCCTTCCACCAGCCGCTCCGCTACCTCTCCCTTCAAGCAGCCGGAGAGCGCGATCAGCCCGCCGGCGTGCTCGGCCAGAAACTTCTTGCTGATGCGCGGCTTGTAGTAGAAGCCGTGCAGCGACGCCTCGGAGGTGATGCGGATCAGGTTGCGGTAGCCCTCTTCGTTCGCCGCCAGGACGGTAAGGTGGTTGTAGCTGTCGCCCTCGGGCGGGGCGCGGTGGTCGTCCTTCTTGCAGATGTAGAGTTCGCAGCCGACGATGGGCTTTACGCCCTTGGCCTTGGCCGCGTTGAAGAAATGCACGGCCGCGAACATGTTGCCGTGGTCGGTGACCGCCACCGCCGGCATGCCATGGCTCTTGACCGCCGCCACCAGCTTCTCCACCTCGCAGGCGCCATCCAGCATGGAGTAGTCGGTGTGCAGATGGAGATGGACAAACTCCGGCATCACTTCATTCTAGCGGGAAGCAAAGCAGCGGGGCTATGCCGCAAATTGGTGCAACTCTTGCGGCCGCTGTGGGTCAGCGGCGTTTCTTCTTCTTCGCCGGCTTCTTCTTTGTGGGCTTCTTCTTCGCTGCTTTCTTCTTCGCGGGCCTGGAAACGTGCTTCTTGGCCGCGGCGGCTGGCTTGGGTTTCGCCGCTGCCGCAGGCTTGCCTACCGCAGCCGCGGGCTTGGGCGCTTCCGCGGATTTCTTCTGACCCTTCCCCGGCTTCTCTGCGACCGGCGCGGCTTCGGGCGCGCCCTTGGGCGCGCGGCCACGCTTGGGCGGCGGCGGCGGGGGAGGCGGAGGCGGCGCAAAAGGCTTCAGGAACCTCAGGATCTCGTTGTGGGAGCGCAGCTTGCCGTCGAGCAGCAGCAGGAACGCCTGCTCCATGAGCTTGGGATACGCGGGCAGCGCGGGCGTGATGTGCAGCTCGGCCATCTCGGGAAACGGGAGCTTGCGCTCGCGGATCTGCCGCCACTTACCCAGGAAGTTGCGGAGCTTCTGCACCACCGCCTTCTGCCGCGCCGTCACCTCGAGGAACAGGATGGTTTCCGGCCGGGCCGCGCTGAGTACGTGCCAGGTCTTGGAGGGCGTGGCCGCTTCCTTGCTGGTCAGGATCTTGGCCAGATCGCGCGCCCGGTCTTCCAGGCTCCGCCAGCCTTCGACCAGCGCCTTGCGCGGGATCCGCTTCTGGATGGCGGTGATGTCGCGGGCCGGAAGCCGCCGCGCCAGGAAGTACATGGTGGCGGCGGAGGAGTCGGGAGAATACCCGAGGCCGGTCATCAGCTGCCGCGTCTTGAGCAGGCTGGCCAGACCCTGCGCGTCCACCCGGGCCAGCGTCCAGCGCGGATGCAGCACCTTGAGCCAGCCCTCACGGTCGAGCGCCCGCCGGACGTGCATGGAATCGTCTTCGTAAGCCAGTTGCTCGATTTCCTGCCCCAGGGCGCGTTCCGCCACGTGCTTGATGTACTGGTTCTCCTTGGCGGCCTGATAGCGCGCCTGTGTGCGCTCCTCCAGCGTCCAGTGGAAACGCGCGGCGAAGCGCGTGGCGCGGATCAGGCGCGAAGGCTCCTCCAGGAACGCGTAGCTGTGCAGGATGCGCAGCAGCTTGGATTCGATGTCGGCCACGCCGTTGAAAGGGTCGAGCAGCAAGCCGCGGGAGCCGGGGTTGAGCGACAGCGCCATGGCGTTGATGCTGAAGTCGCGGCGCCGCAGGTCTTCGCTGATGGTGGAGGGCGCGATCTCCGGAGGGTCGCCCGGCTTGCCGTACTTCTCCGAGCGCGCCATGGCCACCTCGGCGCGCACGTTGCCAGGGAGCTGGACGAACATGGACTTCAGCCCCTCGTCCACTCCTTCGATCCTTGCCCCCGCCTTTTCCAGGTCCTTCTGCAGCTTGAGGGCGTTGCCCTGGAGGGTGAAGTCGAGGTCGCGGATGATGAAGCCGCTGATGATGTCGCGGATGGTGCCGCCGGTCAGATAGAGGTTCAGCTCATGGGCGCGAGCCGCCTCCTGCACCAGCGCGACCCCGCGCTGCTGCTCCGGCGTCAGCCGGCTCTCCATCATGTAGACGTAGTCAGCCATCTGGCGTTTGCTGCCGGAATCTCCTCCGGCGGAGATAGGATTCGCCCCTTCCAGCCGGGGTCAGAAACCTATCCGTAAACTGGAGATTCCTTGTAAGTGACTCCCTGCAATGGACTTACACGCTGCGTGGCCCGCTCACAACCGCTCCAAGATATCACAAGGTTGGCGATTTGGCTACACCGCCTCGTCTTTCGTCCGTTTGCGCGCGGAGAAATGCGAGAATGAACCCTAGCATGCGCAGCCGTGCCACAGTCCTGGCGCCGGAGAGGAGATCCATGCCGTCCACGCACAAGAAGGTGATCGTGCGCAAGATGGACCGCGAGGCGGTGCAGGGCTACGTCAACCCTGCTGCCTTCCTCGTGGACGGCAAGGTAGCCGTGCTCAGCCCCGAGGGGCAGGTGGTGACCATCGAGCTGGAGGACATCAAAGGAGTCTACTTCGTGCGCGAGTTCGGCGAGCCCGAGTCCTCCGCGCGCAAGACCTTCCCTGCGCGTCCGCGCACTGAGGGCCTGTGGGTGCGGCTGAAGTTCCGCGACAACGAGATCCTGGAAGGCATGATGACCAACGACCTGGCCCAGGCCTCGCCCGAGGGCTACCTAATCAATCCTCCGGACACCCGCGCCAACACCCAGCGCATCTTCGTGCCCCGCGGCGCGCTGGCCGAACTGCAGGTGCTGGGCGTGATCGGCGGGCCCCGCGCCCGCCGCCCCCGCGCAGCCGCCGCTGCCGATTCGCGCCAGGAGACCTTGTTCAGCGAGTAGTTCTCTCCTCCTTTTTTCCCTTTTCCCTTTACCTTTTCCCTTCGGTTTTCCCTCTCCCGCCTCCCTCCTCAAGTAAAATCCAAGCTTCCTTCGCGGAAGAAATCCAGGAACGGGGATGATTCTATGAAGCTCAGTGAGATTGCAGCGACTCTGGGAGCACGGCTGGAGGGGAACGGCGCGGTAGAGATCACGGGCATCGCCGGGATCGAAGAGGCGGGGCCGGGCCAGCTCACCTTCGTGGCCAATCCGAAATACGCGGCGGCCGCCAAAACCACGCGCGCTTCGGCGGTGATCGTCGCCGAAGACTTCCCCGCCCTGGCGGCCGCCACGCTGCGCACCAAGAATCCCTACCTGGCCTTCGCGCGGGCGCTCGAACTCTTCTACCAGCCGCCACAGTACGCCCCGGGCGTCCATCCCACGGCCGTGATTCATCCCTCGGCCAAGATCGGCAAGCAGGCCTCCATCGGGCCGTACGTGGTGGTCGACCAGGAGGTCGAGATCGGCGACGGCTGCGTGCTGCTGGCGCACGTGGTCATCTACCGGGGAGCGCGCATCGGGCGCAACTTCTTCGCGCACGCGCACGCGGTGGTGCGCGAGCACTGCCGGCTGGGCGACAACGTCATCCTGCAGAACGGCGCGGTCATCGGCGCCGACGGCTTCGGCTTCGCCAAGGACGATGAGGACCGGTGGCACAAGATTCTGCAATCCGGGCCCGCCATCCTCGAGGACGACGTGGAAGTGCAGGCTCTGGCCTGCGTGGACCGCGCCAGCGTGGGCGAGACCCGCGTTTGCCGCGGCGTCAAGATCGACAACCTGGCCCAGGTGGGCCACGGCTCCCGCGTGGGCGAGCACACCATGGTCTGCGCCCAGGTGGGGCTGGCAGGATCCACCGAGGTCGGCAAGCACGTGATCCTCGCCGGACAGGTGGGCGTCGCCGGGCACTGCCACATCGGCGACGGCGTGGTGATCACCGCGCAGAGCGGCACCCATGGGGATATCGAGCCCGGCGCGATGGTGAGTGGCTCTCCCGCTTTCGACCACAAACTGTGGCTGCGCAGCGTGGCCATCCTGCCGCGTCTGCCGGAGATGGCCAGAGCCCTGCGTTCGAAGAAAGAGAGATCCGCCGGGAGCTGACCGCCTAGTGGGGCGTGGTCCCTACGCTGGTGGCGGGCTGCGAAGAACTCTGGTCCCCTGCCCCGGCCGAAGATGATCCTGCGGCCCGGCGCGGGCCCGTCGCCGGCGACTCCAGCCAGGCGGCCCGGCGGGTGCGTTGAGGGGGCGTAACCACGTCCGCATCCACGATGACGAACTGCTCTTCCTCGTGTCCTCCCAGGCGAAGCTTGAGCTCGCGCGAGCCCTTGCGCCCCGTTACCCGCAGGCGCAGCGTGTCGCCCACGCGCATGGTGGAGAGCACGTCCTCCACCTCGGAGGAGGCAGCCTTGCCGTTGATGGCGAGGATGGTGTCGCCCGCAACCAGTCCCAGGCGGTCGGCTTCGCTCAGGTTCTCCACCGAGACCACCACTGGCGGAGCATCGAAGTTCTTCACCGAGTTGAATCCGGGGTGGGGCACGGTGATGCGCGTCCTCACCAGCTTGAGCCCCACGGTCGCCAGCAGCTGGCTGTAGGGCGGCTCCTCGACCCCGCTCACGTAGTCGCGGAAGAAGGCGGAGAAATCGGAGGAGGTGACGGCCTCCGCCGCCAGACGCACGCCGGAGGATTCCTCGAAGGGGCGGCCCTCGTTGGCGTATTGCGTGTTCATCCACTGAAAGACGTCGCGCAGCGACTTCTGCCCGCCCGTCCGCTCCCGCACCGCCAGGTCCAGCAGCACGCCCAGGATCTCGCCCTTGTTGTAGTAAGAGATGCTGCGCTCGGGCAGGCGGTACTGCGGATACTTGTCGAACCAGGTGTCCAGGCTCGATTCCTCCACGGACTGCCGCAGGTGCGCCGGGCGCAGCTCCAGGGTGCGGATCTCCTGGTTCAACAGGTCCAGGTAGCGGCGCTCGTCCAGCAGGCCGGCGCGCAGCAGCAGGGTGTTGGCGACGGCGCTGGTCACGCCCTCGCAGAACCACAGCGACGTGGTGTAGTTCTCGCGCGTGTAGTCGATGGGGTCGAGGGCGCGCGGCCGGATGCGCTTCACGTTCCACAGGTGGAAGAACTCGTGCGCCGTCACCTGCTCCAGGAAGAGGAAGTCGTCGTTCAGCCGGTCGGCGCTCACGTCGATGGCGGTGGAGTAGGCGTGCTCCATCCCGCCTCCGCCCGGTCCGTGCGGGAAGTGGTAGATGAAGAGATACTCGGTGAAGGGACGGTCCCCCATCCAGCTCACGCCGGCGGCTACGATCTTGTGCACCGTCTGCTTGAGGTTGTCCATGTCGTAGTCGGCGGGATTGGCGTCCACCACGATGTGGTAGGTAGCGCCGTCCTGGTCGAAAAACACGTCCTTGAAGGTCCCGATCTCCACCGGGCCGTCCACCAGCCGGTCGTAGGTGCGCGCCGTGAACACCGCATGGCTGCCGGTGTAGCCCGGGCGCAGCGAAGGCAGCGCGGTGGCAATCTTCCAGTTGGTGGGGAAGTCGGTGAAGGTCACGGTCATGGGAGAATCGCGCGCGTCCACCGGGTACATAAGGATCTGCGCCAGGTTGAAGAAGGCGTGCTCGGGAGTGAGCTGGGCGCCGTAGGGGCCAGGCTGATCGGCCAGGATCTCGTACTCCACTTCCGCGCCGCTCTCGGCCCCGCCGATGCGCCATGTGGTCTTGTCGATCTTGTGCACCGGCAGGGACTGACCCGCGCCGTTGGTGGCGGTCACCCGGCGCACGTTCTGGGCAAAATCGCGGATCTGGTAGAGCGCGTTCCATACCGGGAGCTGCACATCGCGCTCCGCCGAGGTCCCTGCGAGGTGGATGCGGACATGCGCCAGATGCTCCCCGCTCTTGACCAGCGAAACGTAGTAGTCCACCGGCGCCGCCGGAGCCGCCAGCGCCGGCCGGGCCAGAACAAAGAGCAGGAGTGGAAGAAGGAGCCGTTTCGCTCTCACGCGCTGGTGGGAACCTCGAAGTGGGCTTTCATGCGCGAAGGGAGTTTTTCATAGATGCCGCCGAAGCCGCCATTGGAAAGGATGGCGACCACGTCTCCCGGTCGCAGCTCGGGAACGATCGCGGCTACGATGGCATCGGCGTCAGGAAGCTCGCGCGCACGCCGGCCCGCCTGAAGCAGGCCTTCGACCACGCGCGCGGTGGAGAGCCGCTCGGGCTCGGGGATGGCTTCGGCGCGGAAGACTCCGGCAATCACCACCTCATCGGCCAGCCCCAGGCTGCGGATTAGGTCGGCCTCCAGAACCTTGCGGCGCAGTGTGTTGGAGCGTGGTTCGAGGATCGCCCACAGGCGCGCCCCTGGGTAGCGCGCGCGCAGCGCCTTCAGCGTCCCGGCGATGGCCGTGGGATGATGGGCAAAGTCGTCGATCAGGGTCACGCCGCCGACTTCCGCCTTCACTTCCAGGCGGCGCTTCACGCTGCGAAAGGTCTTGAGCGCTTCGGCTATGGCCTGCGGCTCGATGCCGTATCCGGCGGCCATGGCCGCGGCGGCAGTGGCGTTGAGCACGTTGTACTCGCCCGCCAGCGCGAACCAGAATTCACCCCAGCGCTCCCCGCGGTGAAGCAGCGTCCAAAGGGTGCGCTCGGGCTCAAAGCGCAGGTCGGTGATGCGCCAGTCCGCGGCGGCGCTCATGCCGTAGCGCTCCACCGGGCAAAAGGCCTTCGCGAGACAGTCCTGAAGGTCGCCCCCCTCCTCCCAGGCCACGATGCGCCCGCGGTGCGGCACCAGGTTTACCAGCCGGCGGAAGGCGGTCTTCACCTCTTCCAGGTCGCGATAGATGTCGGCGTGATCGAATTCGACCGAGGTCAGGATGACCGCGTCCGGCATGTAGTGCAGGAACTTGGGACCCTTGTCGAAGAAGGCGCTGTCGTACTCGTCGCCCTCCAGGAGGAAGTGCTTCCCTTGCTTGAGGGAAAAGCTCGAGCCGAAGTTTTCGGCGATGCCGCCCACCAGGAACGAGGGGTTCAGGCCCGCCACGTTGAAGATCCACGCCAGCAGCGCCGTGGTAGTGGTCTTGCCGTGGGTGCCGGCGACCACGATGGACTCGCGCCCGCGCAGGAACTGCTCCTGCAGGATCTGGGGCAACGAGCGCAGGGGGATGCGCTCGTCGAGCGTGTACTCCAGCTCGGGATTGCCGCGGGAGATGGCGTTGCCCACCACCACCAGGTCCGGGCGCGGCTTCAGGTTCTCCTCCGCGTAAGGCTGCGCCACCGGAATAGAGAGCGTGGCCAGGAAGTCGGACATGGGCGGATAAGCGGCGGCGTCCGAGCCGGTGACGCGAAAGCCGCGCTGCTTCAGCATCCCGGCCAGCGACGCCATGGCCGTGCCGCAGATGCCGATCAGGTGGACATGCTTCTGCTCGTTCATGACTTCACCGCGGCTACGTTGACCGCCGCCGGTGCCGACGCCGTCGCCGCTTCGAGGATGGTGAGCCGGACTTCCTCCTGGACCACCAGCGAGGCGCGCACGCCCATGGGGAGCGTGATGTTCCCGCGCGAGACGTGTCCCGAGCGCAGCCCGTAGGCCACCGGGATCCCCAGGTCGCCGACCACGCGCTTCACAACCTCTTCCAGCGTGTAGTCCTGCTCGGACTGCTGTGCGCAATCCAGCATCTCGCCGAACACCAGGCCGCGCACCCCGGCCAGCTTCCCGGCCAGTTTCAGCTGCATGAGCATGCGGTCGATCTGGAAGGGCTTGGCGTGCACGTCCTCGAGGAACAGGATGGTGTCCGCGGTGTTGATCTCATAGGGCGTCCTGAGCGACGCCACCAGCAGAGAAAGGCAGCCGCCGTAGAGCGTGCCCTCCGCCTTCCCTTCCACCAGCGGCGCCACGCCCGAACCGGGAATGGCCGCGACTTCCCACTGGGCCTTGCCGCCGGTCGCATTCTTCCAAGACTCTTCGTGCACGCCGTCCGAGGCGGCAAAGTCCTTGGTCACCATGGGACCGTGGAAGGTCACCAGGTTGGCGCGCTCGGTGAAGTGGGTGAGCAGCGTGGTGACGTCGCTGTAGCCCACGAAGATCTTGGGATGGGCGGCGATCTTCTCCAGCTTGAGCTCATTCAGCAGGTAGTTGCAGCCGTAGCCGCCGCGGGCGCAGAGGATGGCGCGCACTTCCTCGCGCTCGAACATCTCCTCCAGCTCCCGCGCCCGGCGGCGCACCGAGCCGGCAAAGTAGAGGTCCTGGTCGAAGATGGAATCCAGATAAAAGGGCTTGTAGCCTAGGCGCGAGAGCGAGGCGCAGCCGGCGTCGATCATATTGCGCTGGATGGGACTGGCCGGCGCCACAATGCCCACGGTGTCGCCGGGCTGGAGAGCGGGCGGCTTGATTCGCTGGCTGCTCTTCGGGGGCATGCGCCCCTCATCTTAAACGAAAAACTCCCCGCGACAGAGCAGTTCGGCGGGGCCCCGCAAGAACACTTCCCTTTCCCAGCGGACACTCTGCACTCCGCCCGGGGTCATCACCGTCAGGGGTGATTCCGCCCGGCCTGAGGCGATGGCCGCCACCGCCGACGCGCACGACCCCGTCCCCGAGGAGAGCGTCTCGCCCACGCCGCGCTCGAAGAAGCGCGCCTCGATCTCCTGGCGGCTGACCACCCGCACCAGCTCCACGTTGATGCTGTACTGGAAGTCGTGGTGGCGGCCCATCTCCGCCGCTTCCGCCTGCCAGCCGGGGTGGAACTCGTCCACAAAAACCACGAAGTGCGGATTCCCCACCGAGACCGGGATGCCGCGGACCTCGCCGAAGGCCAACTTGATGGAAAGCTCGTCGCCCGGCTGCGGCTCGCCCATATTGATGTCGACCTCGAACTCGTAGCGCGCGCCCTCGCGCCCGGTGAGTTTGCACTCCCGCAGGCCGGTGCCGGTGCGTACGCGAGCGTTTTCCAGGCCGCGCTCCGCTGCCAGCCAGGCGGCCACGCAGCGCGTGCCGTTGCCAGATATTTCTGCTTCCGAGCCGTCAGCGTTGAACAGGCGGGCGCGGATGTCGGCTTCGTTGTCGGGAAAGAGCCACTCCACTCCGTCCGCGCCCACCCCGCGGTGGCGGTCGCAGATTCGCCGGCTGAAGGCGACGAGGTCGGCCGGGGCGTGCATGCCGTCGATGAGCAGGAAGTCGTTGCCACAGGCGGTGGCTTTGATGAAAGGGACGGCAGGAACGTTCAGCATGTCAGTGTGTGGGAGAGAAATTTCCAGGATTCTACACTAGCGCCCCGGCGCAGCCTTGGTCTTGTAGATCACCGCCCGCGGCTGTCCCGGACTCTCGACCGCGGCCATCTCCTGCAACTGGCTTGCGTTCCGGGCGGCGCTCATCCCCACCGGGTCGCCGGCGATGGCGACGAGATAGTCCGCATACGCGCCCGGCGCCTCCAGGGCGCGCTCCCACTCGCCATATTCCCCGTCCGCGATGGTGCGGCTGCCTTCGTGGATCACC
>DASYVL010000189.1 GCA_035937135.1 Terriglobales bacterium | reverse complement strand
GTTATTCTTCGTTCGCCCCGGCTTCCTCGGCGTCACGCTCCGGCTCCAGCCGAAGCTCCGGCAACTTGGCTTCGCGCAGCCGCTGATTGAGCGCAGGAACATCGGACGTCTTGATTGCATCCCAGCGCTTCATCAGGGGAGAGAGGTCACGTTCGGCAACGCCGGCGGCGGTGGTGAGGGCCAGACTTGGCGGTGCGTCTGCCATGCCGGCGAGGCCGTAGAGAGTAGACACATCCCCGTTCACGCCGCCCAGGGTGGGTTCTTTGGATTTGTCTGATGGGGGCTTGTCTGCCGGCGCATCCTTGGGGCCATCGAGAAGCAGCGCGAGTTTCGCGTCCAGCGCCTGGAGCGATTCTTTGACGGCTCCATCCGCCTGACCGGAAAGCTTCTTGAGCTGCTCGCGCACGGAATTCGCGACCAGGACGGCTTCCGAACTGCGCGACAGCATCGAAGCCAGCCGGGTCTCGAGTTCAAATCGCCGTTGCAGACCGGCCAGCGGCGTGTGCACGCGCGGGTCCATTTTGACGGTGAGGGGCGCGGTCAGGCTCGCGCCATCCACGGTAAGGCGGACGCGGTACTGCCCGGGCAGCGCTCGCGGCCCCAGCGGCCCGCGCGGGGTGTCGTGCGGGCCTGCGGCGATAGGATACTCATGCTCCGTCGCGGTGGGCGATGGGTAGCGCAGGTCCCACACCCAACGATGCATTCCCTCCGCCGTGGAGAGTGCCTTGAACTCGCGCAACCAGTAGAGCGGGATGCGGTCTTTCCGAAGCTGCTCGGGGGTGAGCTCCGGCGGGTCGGTGCTGGAGTAACGCCGCACCACATGATTGCCCGCGTCGAGGATCTCAAGCGTCACGGCTCCTGAGGCCGGATGGGAGAGGGAGTAGTCAATCACCGCGCCATCCGGAGGATTGGCGCCCGCGGGTTCATCGGGAGGGAGGGGAGTGTCGGTGTTGGCGTCGCGCTGGATGCGGAAGGCGCGCGCGGGCTGGAACAAAAAGGCCTTAGAGGACGCGACGGATGCGCTCGCCTGGCGCAGCGGAGTGATGTTGTCGAGGATCCAGAAGGAGCGCCCGTGGGTGGCCACGATGAGGTCGCTGTCGTGGATCCACAGGTCGCGCATGGAGGTGTGCGGCAGGTTCAGTTGCAGAGGCTGCCAGTGGTCGCCATCGTCGAAGGACATCCACACGCTGGTTTCCGTGCCGGCGAAGAGCAGTCCCTTGCGGACCGGGTCTTCGCGGACCGTGTCCACCGGGGCGTTCTCGGGCAGCCCGGCGGTGATGCGCTGCCAGGTCTTGCCGCCGTCGTGCGTGCGGTAGATGTAGGGGCGAAGGTCGTCTATACGGAGGCGGCTCACCGAGGCGTACGCCGACTGGCTGTCGAAATGTGAAGCCTCGATCTGCGTGACCTTGCTCCAGGGCGTCAGCTCGGGAGGCGTGATGTCGGCCCACTTTGCGCCGCCGTCGCGGGTCAGCCAGATGAGCCCGTCGTCGGTCCCGGCCCAGATCGTGTTCACGCTCTGGAAGGAGGGCGCCAGCGAGTAGATGGCTCCGCGCTGCTTTGCGGCTTTCGGGTCCTTGGCGGCG
>DASYVL010000188.1 GCA_035937135.1 Terriglobales bacterium | reverse complement strand
TTAGGGTTGCCACTCTGTCCCGGCATGAAACCCTTGCCCGTACAGCCGCCCAGCCTCTTCTGCCGCGAAGCGCCCGTTGCACCGCCGTTGCTCTCAACGTGTCCCTTGCCTCTGTCCGTCATCGGTTTATCCGTCCTAGCTCCGCGCTGGATTGTGATCCCCGTCTGTGACCCCTCTCTGATACTCCCACCTTGCTGCCGCCGCTTGGCGGACTGTGCCCCAAATTGTGCCCCGTCTGTGCCGCCACTGTGCCACACAACCTGTTACCACGTTTTCGGGGGCACAGAAACCGAAGCGAGGAACTACAAGAAAAAGCAGGAGATAGCAGGAGAGGGCTGGTAGCGCTACCGGGAATCGAACCCGGGTTTGAAGATTGAGAATCTTCCGTCCTAACCCCTAGACGATAGCGCCACAGGAAGGCAGTAGCCAGTGGTCCGTGGCCACCAGCCAGTCCAAAAATTATAGCAAACGAACGCGCTGGGAAAGCGAAAGGCGCGGGAGCTGTTCCCCGCGCCTCGCTGAGCTTACTGCTGATCGCGCGCTCTAATTGACCCGCTTCTGGATGGCCTCGACGATGGTCTTCACCACCTTCACCCGGGCCCAGTACTTGTTGTTGGCCTCGACCGCGGTCCAGGGAGCGTGGGGAGTGGAGGTATGCAGCAGCATATCCTCGACCGCGCCGAAATATTCGTCCCACTTGGCGCGGTTCCGCCAGTCCTCTTCCGTCAGCTTGTAGGAGCGGTAGGGATCGAGCTCGCGGTTCTTGAAGCGGCGCAGCTGCTCCTCCTTGGTGAGGTGCAGCCAGAACTTGCAGATGACCATGCCATTGGAGTTCTGGTGCGATTCGAACTCGTTGATCTCGCTGTAGGCGCGGCGCCACTCGTCCTCGTGGCAGAACTTCTCCACTCGCTCCACCAGGACGCGCCCGTAATAAGTGCGGTCGAAGATGCCCATGTGGCCGGCGCGCGGCAGGTTGCGCCAGAAGCGCCACAGGTAGTGATGGCTCTTCTCATCGCCGCGGGGAGCGGCGTAGGAGGAGACGGTGTAGCCGCGCGGGTCGAGCATCTCGGTGACGCGCTTGATGGCGCCGCCCTTGCCCGCCGCGTCCCAGCCCTCGAACATGCACAGCACCGGGATCTGCTGTTTGAAGACCTCGAACTCCAGTTCGCGCAGGCGCACCTGCACGGCGCTGATCTGCTCGTCGTACTGCTTCTCCGAGAGCTTCCGGTTCATGTCCAGTTTCTCAAGCATGGGCGACCTCCTCCTTGCGCTCCTCGGCGCGGGCGCGTGCGGAATCCGTCACGGCGAGGGCGGCGCGAGCTTCCTTGGTGGCGGCCCTGGCGGCCGCGGTGCGTGAGACGGCGGCGGGCAGCGCTTTGCGCCGTGCCAGCGCCTCCTCCATCTTCTTCACCAGCACCTGGCAGAGCTTCACGCGTGCCCAGCGCAGGTCGTTGGCTTCCACCACCGTCCAGGGCGCGTGCGCGGTGTGCGTCTTGGCCAGCATCTCCTCCACCGCCGTCAGCCAGCGGTCGTACTGCCGGTGATGCCGCTTGTACTCCTTGGTGATCTTCCAGCGCAGCAGCGGGTCGGCCTGGCACTCGCGGAAGCGCTTCTTCTGCTCCTTCTTGGAGATGTGCATCCAGAACTTGATCAGCACCTGGCCATCGTCGGCCAGCCAGCGCTCGAACTCGTTGATCTGCTGGTAGGCCTCGCGCCACAGCTTCTTCTTGGCCAGCTTGTCGCAGCGCTCTACCAGCACCCGGCCGTACCAGGAGTGGTCGAAGACCGCCATCTCGCCGTCGTTGGGCAGGACCACCTGGTAGCGCCACAGGAAGTGATAGCGCCGCTCCAGGGCCGAAGGCGGTGAGCCGGAATGCACGCGGAACAGCCGCGGGTCCAGCTTCTCGGTGAGCTTCTTGATCGCCTGCCCTTTGCCCGCCGTGTCCCAGCCTTCCAGGCAGATGATGACCGGCAGCTCCGCCTCCTGGGCGGCATACTGCAGCTTGCGCAGGCTCTCCTGCAGCTCGGTCATGGCCTTGCTGTAGCTCGGCTTCGATAGCTTCTTCTTCAGGTCGAGGGTTTCCAGCATAGCGCCTCTCGGAGACAGCCCTGCGGCTGTCGGCTTGTGTTTCATCCACTCCCTGGGTGTGTCGCGTTTGGGGGATAGGGAGTAAAGAGGAGGGCTTTTTATCACGGGCGGCGCGAATGGCACAAGTTTTTGTGCTTCAAAATCGTCCCAGAATCCCTCTTGACAGCCTCCCGGCTTGTGTAGCAGACTAATTTTAGGAGAATAAAAAGCGAAAGTAGAGCGGAGGGGACGCCTGTCCCTTCCGTCCAACTCCCCTTTCGACAGGCCTTTCCGAGGGATATCCCAATGCCGGCGGCAGAGCTTCGTGCCCTCATCGAAACCCGGGTGGAAGAGCGCCTGGGAGGGCGCTTCCCTGCTCCGCTGGGCTGGCGGCAGAAGCCTGCCGCGCAGACGGCGCCCACCGGGATCCCGGAGGTGGACGCCCTCACCGGCGGCCTGCCGCGGGGGGCGCTTACCGAGGTCTACGGGCCGGGGTCGTCGGGGCGCACCGCGCTGTTGCTCTCCCTGCTCGCCGAGTTCACCCAGCGCCAGGAGCTCTGCGCCCTGGTGGACGCGGACGACTGCTTCAATCCGGCGTCGGCTGCCGCTGCGGGTGTGGAGCTGGGGTGCCTGCTTTGGGTGAGGTGTGGAAAGGAAGCAAGCAGCCGGCAGCCGGCGGCCGGCGGCAAAAACAACGACAAAACTCTTGGCAATGTGGATCGTGCCTTGCGGGCCGCCGACCTCGTGCTCCAGGCGGGAGGCTTCGGGCTGGTGGCGCTGGACCTGGGCGATGTTCCCGCGGCGACGGCGCGGCACGTCCCTCTGACCTCATGGTTCCGCTTCCGCCGGGCGGTGGAAGAGACGCCGGCGGCGCTGCTGCTGCTGACGCAGGAAGCCCTCACCGGAACCTGCGCCGCGCTCACACTGAAGCTCGAAGCCACCGCGCCCACTGCGTCGCCGGAGCTGCCGGCACACGCGCGGCTGCTGGGCGGATTCTCCGTCGCCGTCGAGATGGCGCGCTCCGCCTCTGCCCGGCGCCCAGGGAGCGGGATGAAAGCGGCATTCGCAACCGACTTATGACCCGGCTCCTCTCATGTTCTTCGCCGCCATCTACGTCCCCGACTTTCTGGTGGAAGCGGTGGTGCGCGCCGAGCTGCGACTGTACGGATCCAAGGTCGCGATTGTGGATGGGACTCCGCCGCTGGTGAAGGTGGTCGCCGCCAACTCGAAGGCGCGCGCCGCCGGGATCGAGGCGGGGATGTCGGAGCTCGAAGCGGAACCGATGCCGGGGTTGGCGCTGCGGCCGCGCTCGCCGGCGCTCGAAGCCGCGGCGCATCGGGCGTTGCTCGAATGCGCGCAGGCCTTCTCGCCGCGCGTGGAAGAAGCAGCCGCAGACACGTTGCTGCTGGACCTGGCCGGCCTGGAGCCGCTCTTCGGCCCGCCGCAGAAGATGGCCCACGAGCTGGCACGGCGCGCGCGCGAGTTGGGGCTCGAATCGCGCGTCGCCGTGGCCTCGAACCCGGACGCTGCCGTGCACGCTGCCCGCAGCTTCTCCGGCGTCACCTTCGTTCCCGCAGGCCGCGAGGCCGAGCGACTCGGCCCGCTGCCGCTGGAGGCGCTCTTCCTCGATCCGCATGCGGAGGCGGCGCAGCAGATTCTCGAAACCTTCGACCGCTGGGGTGTGCGCACCTTTCGTGCCCTGGCCGCGCTGCCTTCCGTCGCGCTCGCGGAGCGTCTGGGGCCGGAGGGGCTGCGCCTGCAGACGCTGGCGCGGGGCGCGGCGGCGCGGCCGCTAGTCCCGGTGGAGGAGCCGCTGGAGTTTGAAGAGAGCGTGGAGCTGGAGCATCCTGTGGTGCTGCTCGAGCCGCTGGCCTTTCTTCTGAACCGGATGCTGGAGCGGCTCTGCGCGCGGCTGGCGGCGCGCGCGCTGGCCATCCAAGAGCTGCGGCTGAGGCTGCAACTGGAAGGCACCGCCGCAGCCCACCAGCGCAGTTTGCACTTCCCTCTTCCCACGACGGATTCAAAGACGCTGCTGAAGCTCCTGCAACTCGATCTGGAGGCGCATCCCCCCGGCGCACCGGTGGTAAAGATCACGCTGGCCGTCGCGCCCGCCAAGCCGCGTCCGCCGCAGGGCGGATTGTTCGCCCCGCTCTCGCCCCCGCCGGAAAAGCTGGAACTCACGCTGGCGCGACTGGCGGGCGTGGTGGGCGAGGAGCAGGTGGGCTCAGCGGAGCTGATGGATACGCACCGGCCGGATGCCTTCCGCACCGTGAAGTTCGGCGGCGTAACAGCGCAGGGCGCGATTCAAAATGCGAGATTAAAAATGCAAAACGCAAAAAAGCTGGCGCTTCGGCGCTTCCGCCCGCCGCGCCGTGCCCAGGTGGAGACGCGCGCCGGACGCCCGGCCGAGGTCCGCTTCGGCCCGCTGCGCGGCAGGGTGGTGGACCTGGCCGGACCCTGGCGCACCTCCGGCGAGTGGTGGACGGGCGAGGGCTGGGCGCGCGATGAGTGGGACGTGGTTCTAGCGCCCCAGCCTGCCCAAGATGCCGCGAGCATGATCCTCTGCCGGATCTATCGCGACCTCGACAGCGGGGCGTGGTTCGTAGAGGGCAGCTATGACTGATGGGATTTTGCCATTGAGCGATTGAGTCATTGAATCATTGAAAAACCAAACCGGTAAGGGCAATGGGTGAATGACTGAATGACTCAATACATCGAACTGCACGCCCGCTCCGCTTTCAGCTTTCTGGAGGGCGCTGCCCTACCGGAAGAACTGGTGGACGCCTGCGCCGCCGCCGGCATGCCGGCCATGGCGCTCGCGGACCGCGACGGCGTCTATGGCGCGCCGCGCTTCCACCTGGCCGCGAAGAAGGCGGGTGTGCGGGCGCACATCGGAAGCGAAATCACTGTCCGCGATTTCTTTTCACCACGGAGGCACCCTTCGACTTCGCTCAGGGCAGGCTCCGACACGGAGAAAAACAAAAAGAATGGATTCAACTCCGTGACTCCGTGTCTCCGTGGTGAATCCCGCCTTCCGCTTCTGGGGGCGAGCCTCGAGGGCTACCAGAACCTCTGCCGGCTGATCACGCGCATGAAGCTGCGCGTCCCCAAGCACGGCGAGTGCGTGGCCACGGCAGAAGAGCTGGCCGGGCACGCGCGCGGGCTCATCTGCCTGAGCGGTGGCGGCGACGGTCCGCTGGCGGCGGCGCTCGACCGCGGAGGTCTGGAAGAAGGCCGCCGCTGTTTGCAGGAGCTGGAAGAGATCTTCGGGCGCGGCAACCTGTACGTCGAATTGCAGCACCACTTCGACCGCCAGGAGGCGGCGCGCAACTCGGCTGCGGCACAACTGGCGCACACGCTCGGTCTGCCGCTCGTCGCGACCAACGGCGTGGAGTATGCGACCGCCGCCCAGCGCCCGCTACTCGACGTCTTCACCGCCATCCGCCATCACCGGACGCTCGAGACCGCGGGGCGCCTGCTGGCGCGCAACTCAGAGCGCCACCTGAAGACGCCGGCGGAGATGGCGCGCCTGTTCGCCGACCTGCCGGAAGCCATCGCCAACACCGCCGAGCTTTCCGCGCGGCTCCAGTTCACGC
Source organism: Terriglobales bacterium (assembly GCA_035937135.1). NCBI lineage: Bacteria > Pseudomonadati > Acidobacteriota > Terriglobia > Terriglobales > Terriglobales bacterium. The sequence continues at coordinate 14,589 of DASYVL010000188.1, read as the reverse complement.
TCGCCGACCTGGGCTACCAGTTCCCCAGGTATCCCGTGCCCGAGGGCGAGACCATGATGTCGTTCCTGCGCCAACGCACGGAGGAGGGCGCGCGGGCGCGCTACCGTCCCTACTCGGGCCGGGCGCGGCGGCAGATCGAGCGCGAGCTGGCGCTGATCGAGAAGCTCGACCTGGCCGGATACTTCCTGATCGTCTGGGACCTCATCTGCTTCTGCCGCGAGCAGGGCATCCTGGTGCAGGGGCGCGGCTCGGCGGCCAACAGCGCCGTCTGCTACTCCCTCGGCATCACCGCCGTGGATCCCATCGCCATGGAGCTGCTCTTCGAGCGCTTCCTTTCGGAGGAGCGCGGCGAGTGGCCGGACATTGACCTCGACCTGCCCTCGGGCGAGCAGCGCGAGCGCGTGATCCAGCACGTCTACCGGCGCTACGGAGAGCGGGGCGCGGCCATGACCGCCAACGTCATCACTTACCGCGGGCGCTCGGCGGCGCGCGAGGTAGGCAAGGTGCTGGGCTTCGACCCGGAGACGCTGGCGCGGCTCTCGCGCCTGGCCGGCGCCTGGGAGTTCTGCGATCCCGCCGACACCGCCGAGCGCCGCTTCCGCGACGCCGGGCTCGACCTGGGGCATCCCCGCATCCGCCGATTCTTCGAGCTCTACCGCGCGGTGCAGGACCGCCCGCGGCATCTGGGCCAGCACTCCGGCGGCATGGTCATCTGCCAGGGCGCGCTCGATTCGGTGGTGCCGCTCGAGCCCGCCGCCATGCCCGGCCGCGTGGTGGTGCAGTGGGACAAGGAAGACTGCGCCGACCTGGGCATCATCAAGGTGGATCTGCTCGGCCTGGGCATGATGGCGGCGCTCGAAGAGTCGCTTGCGCTCATCCGCCAGGATTACGGCGAGGAGGTGGACCTGGCCCACCTGCCGCCGGACAATCCCCAGGTCTATGCCGCGCTGCAGGAAGCGGACACCGTGGGCATGTTCCAGATCGAAAGCCGGGCGCAGATGTCGTCGCTGCCGCGGCTGCGGCCCAAAAAGTTCTACGACCTGGTGGTGCAGGTGGCCATCATCCGTCCGGGGCCCATCGTGGGGCGCATGGTGCATCCTTATATAAGGAGGCGGCAGGGGCGCGAGCCGGTGGTCTATCCCCACGCGTCGCTGGAGCCGGTGCTGGCGCGCACGCTGGGAGTCCCGCTCTTCCAGGAACAACTCTTGCGCATGGCCATGATCGCCGCAGGCTTCAGCGGCGGTGAGGCGGAGGAGCTGCGCCGCGCCATGGGCTTCAAGCGTTCGCAGGCGCGCATGCGAGAGATCGAAGCCAAGCTGCGCCGCGGCATGGAGCGCAACGGCATCCCGGCGGCGGCGCAGGAACTGATCGTGCAGTCCATCTCCTCCTTCGCGCTCTACGGGTTCCCCGAATCGCACGCCGCCAGCTTTGCCCTGCTGGCCTACGCCAGCGCCTACCTGAAGTGCCACTACCCCGCCGCCTTCACCGCCGCCCTGCTCAACAACCAGCCCATGGGTTTCTACCATCCAGCCACGCTGGTGAAGGACGCGCAGCGGCACGGGCTGAGGGTGAGGCCGATGGATGTCGCCGTTTCCGAGTGGAGGTGCACGCTGGAGCCGGTCGGCACAATGCAAAATGCAAAATGCAAAATGCAAAGACCGATTCTTGCTGTCCGCCTGGGACTTTGCTACGTCAAAGGCTTGCGCCAGGAGGCGGGCCAGGCGCTGGTGCGCGCGCGGGACGCCGCGCCCTTCTCGTCCATCGACGACCTGGCACGGCGCGTCCCCGAGCTGCGCAAGGACGAACTGGAGGCGCTGGCGGAGATCGGGGCGTTGAACTCAGTGGCGGGCGGCGAGTGGCGCGTGGCGAGCCAGTTCTCGGTTCTCAGTTCTCAGTTCTCAGAAAACGAGAAACCAACCCATCGGCGCGATGCCCTGTGGCAGGTGGCGCGTGCGGTGCGACCGGCGGGTCCGCTGCTGCGCGATCCATCGGAGGCCGGCGACTCGCAGCTCGGGGCTCAGGACTCGGAGCTCGCTTCTCCGCTCGAACCCATGAGCGCCGAAGAGCGGCTGGTGGCCGACTTCCGGGGCACGGGGCTGACGGTGGGGCCGCATCCCATGGCCTACGGCCGGGCGCGGCTGAACGCGTTGGGGGTGCGCCGCGCCTGCGAGCTGCAGCATCTGCCGGGAGGCAAGGTGGTGCGGGTGGCGGGATGCGTGATCGCGCGCCAGCGCCCGGGGACGGCGCGAGGCTTCGTCTTCCTCAGCCTGGAGGACGAAACCGGCATCGCCAACGCCATCGTCACCCCGGACGTCTTCGACCGGAACCGCTGGCTGCTTTCGAGCGCGCCGTTCTTGCTGGTGGAAGGCCGGCTGCAGCACCAGGACAACGTGATCTCGGTGAAGGCGGAGCGCATCCACGCGCTGGAGGTCACTCGCGCCCAGACCCGCTCCCATGACTTCCACTGACCGGAAGGGGAACGCGCCGCGAAAAAAGTTTACTTTCCCCGCTGAATCCACCGGAGCGCGGCGTTAGAATCTTCATATACCCAGGAGTGATAGCCATGCCTCGTACTCGAACAGTGCACAGCGATACTTCCCAGCCGCCAGCCAAGCGGCCGATGCCGGCCAAAGCATCCTCCATGAACCTGGAAGAGGAGATCCGGCGGCGGGCCTACGAACTCTACGAACTCCGCAGCCGTGAAGACGGCTTCGCGGAAGAGGACTGGGCCCGCGCCGAGCGCGAGGTGCAGGCCCGCCGCGGGCTGCGCTCCGCCTGAGCGCCGCGCCCGGCGCCTTCCGATCCCGGCGCCGCCGCCGGCACTCCTACGCCGGCTTGAGCGACTCGGCTTGGCCGTCGCCGTCTTTGCTGGCTTTGTGGCGCGCCTCGACCATCTGCAGGAACTCCTCGCGGCTCATGGTCGGCTTGCTGAGAAAAAACTCGGTGACCGTCTGCACCAGCAGCGCCGCGGACTCCTTGTCCAGGGTGCGCGCCGGGCTCTCGCCGAGGCGGCGGCCGACGGGAGGCCCGGCCTTGGGCGCCGCCAGCCTCGCAATCCAACTCTCCAACATCTGACGGTCAGCGGCGCTCAGATCGATGAACTGCACGCCTACGCCAAATTGCGGGTGCGACGCCATCACTTGCCCTTTGCCTTGCACCTGCTGTTCCCCCAGTGTGAGGACAAAACGGATATAGGTGAGCACGGGCAGGGGCGACATGATCTCCAGGTAGCAGCCGCCCAGGCTGATATCGGTGAACCGGGCCCAGATGCGGCTGCCCCCTCCCTGCTGCCGGACCTCCGCTGCGCCGCCGTTGACGGAATAGCGGGGATGCTTACGGCGGTCCACGCGGCGATGTTCGCCGGTCTCGGGCGCCGCGGCGGGCTGTGAGGTCCCACTTACCTTGCTCAAGGTTTCCTCTTCCTCCATTATATATAGTGTCACAGTTGGAGCAGCTGCTGGATCAGATCGATGAACTGGATCCCCATTCCGAAGTGCGGGTGGGACACCACCACCTGGCCCTTGGCCTGCACATGCTGCTCCTCCAGGGTGAGGCTCAAGTTGACATAAGTTAGCACGGGCAGGGGCGACATGATCTCCAGGTAGCATCCGCCCAGGCTGATGTCGGTGAGGCGGGCCCAGATGCGGCTGTCCACTCCCTGCTGCCGGACCTCGGCTCCTTCGCAGTCACGACTTCGCCCTTGGCGGCCATGCTGTCAGCATAGGGTGGTGACGCGCAGTGCGGGTCGTGAAAAGCAAGGATTCACTGGAGCCCAATGCCGTTTTGGGACTTGTCCCAAAGCGGAACACAATCCAACAACTTGGTTCGGGCTACCTTGCCCTGTGACCTAACTCACATTCCCTGGCCCGCCTGTTGAGCTAGGTTTGCCTGTTGCCGTCACTAGTTTGTAAAGAATGGCTGGGTTTGAAAGAATGGTAGTTTCACCTCCACCCCATGCCCCAGTTTGGAAGCTTCGCTCTTCTTCTCGCCTTAGGCTTCGCGGTCTATGCCCTGGGGGCAGGCGCGTTCGCGCTGCTGCGGCCGGGCTTGGCCGCCGATCGTCTGGGAGAGAGCGCGCGGCGCGCCGGCATCGCCGTCTTCGTAGCCGTGACCGCCGCCGCCGTGGCCCTGGTGGTGGCTGCCTTCCAGGATGACTTCTCCGTCGCCTACATCTTTCATCACAGCAACCGCGACCTGCCGCTGCCCTACAAGTTCTCGGCGCTATGGTCGGGGCAGGAAGGGTCGCTGCTGTTCTGGGCGTGGCTGCTCTCCGCCTACGGATTCGTGCTGCGGCTGCGACACAAGGTGGACCCGCGCCTGGTGGCGCACGCCGCGGTGGTACTTTCCGCCGTCCAGCTCTTCTTTCTTCTGCTGGTGAACTTTGCCGCGCATCCGTTTTCCATGCTGTCCGGCCCGGCGCCCGCCGACGGCAACGGGCTGAACCCGCTGCTGCAGTATCCGGAGATGGTCATCCACCCGCCCATGCTCTACCTGGGCTACGTGGGCATGACCGTGCCCTTCGCCTTCGCCCTGGGCGCGCTCATCATGAAGTATCCGGGCGAGAAGTGGATCCACATCACCCGCCGCTGGACCATGGTGACCTGGATGTTCCTCACCTGCGGCATCTTCCTGGGCGGGCACTGGGCCTACTCGGTGCTGGGATGGGGCGGATACTGGGGCTGGGACCCGGTGGAGAACGCCTCGCTCATGCCCTGGCTCACCGGCACCGCCTTCCTCCATTCCGTGATGATGCAGGAGAAGCGCGGCATGCTGAAGATGTGGAACATGTGGCTGATCTTCGCCACCTTCCTGCTGTGCATCTTCGGGACGTTCCTCACGCGCTCGGGCGTGGTCAGTTCGGTGCACGCCTTTGCGCAGTCGTCGATCGGGACCTGGTTCGTCAGCTTCCTGGCGCTGACCTTCGCCGTGTGCCTGTTCTTCTTCCTGCGCAACCGCTCCTACCTGAAGAGCGAGAACCGACTGGAGTCGCTGATCTCGCGCGAGTCGAGTTTCCTGTTCAACAACCTAGTGCTGCTGGTGGCCTGCTTCGTCGTTCTCTGGGGAACGCTCTTCCCCGTGCTCTCGGAGTGGGTGCAGGGCACCAAGGCCACGGTGGGCGCGCCCTTCTTCAACCGCGTGAACATCCCCATCGCGCTGTTCCTGCTGCTGCTGACCGGCGTAGGGCCGCTGCTGGCCTGGCGCAGGACGTCGCTCGAGAGCCTGAGGCGCAGCTTCACCCTCCCGGCAGCGGCAGCGGTGGCGACGGCTGTGGCGCTGGTGATCGGCGGCATGCGTCCCTGGCAGGACCTGAGTTACTTCTACGCGCTGATGTCCATCTCGCTGGCGGTGTTTGTGACGGTGACGGTGGGCTCGGAGTTCCTGCGCGGGGCGCGCGTCATCCACTCCCACACCGGGATGAACCTGGCCGCCGCCATGGTGCAACTTACCCGGCGCAACACGCGGCGCTATGGCGGATACCTGGTCCACTTCGGCGTGGTGGTCCTCATCATCGGCTTCGCCGGCTCCGCCTTCAATCAGGACAAGGAGCAGGAGCTCGGTCTGGGCGACAAGATGAGCATAGGCCGTTATACCCTGGTGAGCCGCTCCTACACCCGCGACTTCCAGCCCAACTACGAGAGCGACTACGCCATCCTCGACGTCTATCGCAACGGAAGCTTTTTGCAGACCATGTATCCGGAGCGGCGCTTCTACACCGCCAGCCAGCAGGACGCGACCATGGTCGCCAACCGCTCCACTTGGCGCGAGGACCTTTACCTGGTTTACGCCGGGCGCAATCCCGATACCGACCGCCCCATCATCCGCGCCCACCTGAACCCGCTGGTGGTGTGGGTGTGGGCGGGCGTGTACATCGTGGTCTTCGGGACGCTGGTGGCGCTGGTGCCCAACCTCCAGGCAGTGGCACTGCGGCACAACGCGCCCGCGGCGGAGCTGGCAGCGGCGGCGGCAGTAGCCGCCGGGTCGCGGCCGGGAGGCGACTGATGAAGGCTTCGGTGGTGCGGCGTAGCCTCCAGTTGATTGCAGTCAGTCTGGTCGCGATCCTGTTGATGGGCGCGGGCGACGATGCGCGCTTCAACAAGCTGGGGAACAAGATGATGTGCGCCTGCGGCTGCCACCAGATCCTGCTGGCGTGCAACCACGTGGGCTGCACCTACTCCGACCGCATGCGGGACGAGCTCTCTATGGCGCTCACCCGCGGCGACTCCGACGACCTGGTGCTGCAGGCCTTCGTGCAGAAGTATGGGCCGACGGTGCTGGCCGCGCCTCCTGCCACTGGCTTCAACCTGGTGGCCTGGGTGATGCCTTTCGCCGTCTTCTTCTCCGCCATGGGATTCGCGGTGCTGGTGGTGCTGCGCTGGAAGCAGCGCGCCCCCGCCGCCACTCCGGCCTCGGCTTCACCGGAGCTGGAAGCGATGCGGCTGCGCGCCCGCCGGGAGACCGAGCTATGATTCTCGCCGCCAGCCTCTTCCTGACCGCCGCGCTCCTGTATTACGTCTTCTACATGAGCGGGCCGGTGGAGCACGCCCCCGGCAAGACCCGCCTCACCTACCTGCGCGAGCGCAAGGAAGTGGTGTACGAGAACCTGCGCGACCTGAACTTCGAGTACAAGGCGGGGAAATTCCCCGAGTCCGATTACCTGGAGATGCGCTCCGGGCTTGAGGGCGAGGCGGCGGGCGTCCTGGCGGAGATCCAGGAGCTGGAAGCTTTGGAACCGGAGGCAGCCTACAGGTGATCCTGAAAGAGACATTTCACGCCGCGCTCCTGTTGGCGGCGTTCTCCACCGCCGCTTGGGCCGCGGAGATCACTGGGACCGTCCGCAACGCCACCACCGGCAAGCCGGCCGCCGGGGACGATGTGGTCCTGCTGAACATGGCGAGCGGCATGGACGAAGTGGGACGCGCCAAAACCGACTCCCAGGGCCGCTTCCGCCTCACCGTGGACGACGCCGCGACGCCGCACCTGATCCGCGTGAACCACCAGAAGGTGAACTACCACAAGACCGCGCCTCCGGGGACGCAGTCGGTGGAGGTGGAGGTCTACGACGCGGCCGCCAAGGTCGAAGGCGTGCGCGCCATCGTGGAGGTGCTGCGCTTCGAGGCTGATTCCTCCTCGCTCCAGGTCACCGAGCTCTACGGCATCAGCAACAACTCGCAGCCGCCGCGGACGCAGATGAGCCAGCGCAGCTTTGAGATCTTCCTGCCCGCGGGCGCCGAGATCCAGGCCTCGACTGCCATGAGCACGGGAGGGATGCCGGTGAACTCCGCTCCCGTGCCCACGGGCGAGAAGAACCGCTACGCCTTCGTCTTCCCGCTGCGGCCGGGCGAGACGCGCTTCCAGGTCTCCTATCGCCTGCCCTATTCCGGCGAGGCCGACTTTCAGCCGCGGCTGGCGATGCCCACCGAGCACATGGTGGTGATGGTGCCGCCCTCCATGCGCTTCCGCTCGAACGCGGGCGAGGGCGCCTTCCAGGCCATGCCGGAAGAGACCGGGGCCAACGTGCAAGTGGCGACCAGCGCGCGTCCCGGCGCCGAGCCCGGCTTCCACCTCTCGGGCGTGGGCGTGATGCCGCGCGAGGCCCAGGCCCAGGGCACCGGAGAAACGAAGCCGCTCGCTCAGGGGGCCGCCCCGGCGGGTGGAGGCGGGGGCGGAGAAGAAGCTGCGGGCCGTCCGGGTGGCGGCCTGGGCCGTCCCATCGATACTCCCGACCCGCTGCATGAGTATCGCTGGCAATTCCTCGGCGGGTTGACCCTGCTGCTGGCCATGGGCGCGTTCTTTGTGTGGAACCGCTCTGCCGGCGCCGCGGCTGCCGCTCCCGCTGCGGGCTTTTCGGCGACTCCGGGCGCGGGGTTTCCGCCCGTGGCGCGCGACCGCTCCGCGCTTTTGCTGGAAGCGCTCAAGGATGAACTCTTCCAACTGGAGACGGAACGCCACCAGGGAAAGATCTCGGCGGCGGAGTACGAGCAGGCCAAGGCCGCGCTCGATCAGACCATCCAGCGCGCTGTGACGCGCCGGAAACGCGACTCCTGACCGCTCCAAGCGGAAAAGCCGGACGTAGTACAATCCGAAAATCCCATGGCACCGCAAACCATGCCGGTGATCGCCCAGCGCGCGGGGAAGCTCGAAGCCGCGCTGCGCACCGTGATCCGCGGCAAGGACGACGTCATCCGCCTGGCGCTGGTGGGGGTGGTGGCGCGCGGGCACCTGCTGATCGAAGACGTCCCCGGCGTGGGCAAGACCACGCTCGGCCACGCGCTGGCCCGCGCGCTGGATTGCAAGTTCCAGCGCATCCAGTTCACCAGCGACATGCTGCCCTCGGACGTGCTGGGCATCTCCATCTACTCGCCGCTGGAGCAGAAGTTCGAGTTCAAGCCTGGGCCGGTCTTCGCTAACGTGCTGCTGGCCGATGAGATCAACCGCACCACGCCCAAGACGCAGTCGGCGCTGCTCGAGGCCATGAACGAAGGCCAGGTCACGGTGGACAGCCACAGCTATCCCCTGCCCCAGCCCTTTATCGTCATCGCCACGCAGAATCCCGTGGAGCACCATGGGACGTATCCCTTGCCCGAATCGCAGATGGACCGCTTCCTGATGCGGGTGCGCATGGGATATCCGGACGCGGAGAGCGAGCGCGGCATCCTGCGCTCGGAGGCGGGCGCGGCGCGCCTGGAGAATCTGGAAGCAGTGATGACCGCTGCCGACATGCTGGCCATGCAGCAGGAGGCCACCCGGGTGCGCGTGGACGATGCGCTGGTGACCTACACCCTGGCCATCGTGCAGAAGACGCGCGACTCGGAGTATCTCTCGCTCGGCGTTTCGCCGCGCGGGGCGCTCATGCTTTACCGCGCCGCCCAGGCCCTGGCCTTCCTGGAAGGACGTGACTTCGCCACTCCCGCCGACTTCAAGTCGCTGGCCATCCCCGTCTTCGCCCACCGCGTGGTGGCGAACGCCCGCTACTCCTCGACCCTCAAGACATCGGAGCAGTCGGAGCATGTTCTGCGGGAGATTGTGGAGAGCGTCGCCGTGCCGGTATGAAAACCGGAATCATCGGACTGCCTCAAGTCGGCAAGACCTCCCTGTTCAAGATTCTGACCAAGGCGCATGTGGACGCGCACGGGCGCGAGGCGCATCTGGGCGTCGCCAAGGTCCCCGACGACCGCCTGGACAGGCTGGCGGCGCTTTACAACCCGCGCAATCTCATGCACGCCGCGGTCGAGTACGTGGACGTGGCCGCCATCGGCCAGGAAGCCCTCAAGGACACCGCCTACGCCACCGCCCTGCGCTCCGTGGACTCGCTGGCGCACGTCCTGCGCGCCTTCGACGATCCCGCCGTCCCGCACGTGGGCGAGATCGATCCCCCGCGCGACCTGGCCAGGGTGGAGTTGGACCTCATCATCAACGACCTGGGCCAGATGGAAAAGCGGCTGGAGCGGCTGGAAAAAGATCTGAAGAAGATGAAGTCGCCGGACCTGGTGAAGGAGCACGAGCTGCTGCTGCGCGCCAAGGCGCATCTGGAGACCGAGCGCCCGCTGCGCGAGCTGGAGATGACGCCGGAAGACAAGAAGCGCTTCCGCGGCTTCCAGTTCTTGAGCGAGAAGTCCCTGCTGTGCGTGCTCAACGTCAGCGAGAGCGCCGACCTGGGCAAGGATCTGGAGGGCGCGGTGGAGAAATACGGCCTGGGCGCGGCGGCGTCGCGCCCCAACGCCGGCGCCACCGCCATCTGCGGAAAGGTGGAAGCGGAATTGGCGGACATGAGCGACGCCGAGGCGGCGGAGTTCCTATCCAGCTACCACCTGAAGGAGAGCGGCCTGACGCGTCTGATCCGCACCACCTACGCCCTGCTGGGCATGATCTCCTTCTTCACCGTGGGCGAGGACGAGTGCCGCGCCTGGACGGTGCCCGCCGGCACCCGGGCCGCGGAAGCCGCGGGCGCCATCCACTCCGACCTTCAAAAGCACTTCATCCGCGCCGAAACCATCCACTGGGACGCGCTGCTCGAAGCCGGCTCCGAAGCTAACGCCCGCGCTCGCGGCACCTTGCGCCTGGAGGGGAAGGATTACGTCGTTAAGGATGGAGACGTGGTGCACATAAGGCATAGTGGATAGTGGCGAGTGGTGAGCATCGAGCCTGCCAAGCAGCGCGACTTCGCTCCGGTTGGCCCGACGCTCACCACTCGCCACTCGGTACTCGCTACTCAGTCTGTTATCCTCACCCCCGCACATGCACCCTTTTGCCATCAGCATCCTGCTGGGCCTGACGGCGGCGCTGGCCAACGTCTTTGGCGGCACCATCATCGTGCAGCGCAACTGGGAGCGCAGCTACTTGAAGTACTTCGTGGCCCTGGGCTCGGGATTCATGCTGGCCACCGCGCTGCTGGAGATGATCCCGCAGAGCCTGAATCTGGAACACGAGCGCGGCTTGATGTTCGTACTGGCCGGCTACCTGCTGATGCATCTGTTCGAGCACACCCTCACGCCACACTTCCACTTCGGCGAGGAGGTCCACAAGGAAGAGTTCGCAGGCGGACACCTGGGCTACTCCGTGCTGGTGGCGCTGCTGATCCACACCTTCTTCGACGGCATCGCCATCGCCTCCGGCTTCCTCATTTCCGACTGGCTGGGCTGGGTGATCTTCTTGGCTGTTTTCCTGCACAAGATCCCGGAGGGATTCACGGTGGCCTCGGTGATGCTGGCCAGCGGAAGCAGCCGCCGCGCGGCCTGGACCGCCTCCGCCATGCTGGGCGGGGCGACGCTGCTCGGGGTGCTGGCCATGGCTGGGTTCAAGCACGCGGTGGCCCTGGGCCTGCCGCTCTCCGCGGGCGTGACTTTGTATGTGGCCGCTTCCGACCTCATCCCCGAAGTCAACAGGGAGCCCGGGGTGAAGATGGCCTTGATGGTCTTTGTGGGAGTGGGACTGCTCTTCCTGCTGGACCTAGCCTTCCACGCGCACTAGCGGATGCGCGGCGCTACGCGCCCTACTCCACCTGCTGCTTCGCTGTGTACCCTTCGCGCGCGATGATGGAAACCTTGGAAGGTTTGCCGTTGACGTTGACCTGCAGCGGTCCCCCGTTCCCGTCCACCAGCTCGATCTTGATCTTACGGTAGGTGCCGTCCTGCTTGCTGTTGCTGGGATGGTAGGCGATGGAGTACTGGTTGCGGATGGAGTTGGCGACGTCGCGGAAAATGTCGGGAAGTTCGCCTTCGAAGCGCGGCTTGTACCACTTGCCGCCAGTCATGGTAGCGAAGGCGCGCATCTGGTTATCGGCCTGCAGGAAATCCAGCCGCTGCACCGGCCCCAGGGCGCCTCGCGCATCCGCCCGCATAAGCATCGCTTCCCCGGTGCTGACGGTGAAGATGCCGACGTTGGGCGTCTCCTTCACCTTCTTCAGCGTGCGGTCGAGGGTGATCTTGCTGAAGCTATCGTATCCGGTCCCGATCAGGACGATGTACTTGCGTCCCTCCACCCGGTCCAGCCGGTCGAGGGTGTCGTAGAGCGCGTCGAACATATTGGTCTCGCTGAACATCGGGACCCGCAACGAGTGCAGCGCGCCGAACACCTCGCCCTTGTTCTGGGTAAAGTCCACCAGCATGTGGGTCTTCATGTCGTAAGAGACCACGGCCACCCAGTCGTTGGGCTTGAGCGAGTTGGCGAAGGTGTAGCTAGCGTTCAGCGCGTCATAGACGAATTGGTAGTTGATGCTGGCGAACTCCACCACCAGCACGGCGGTGATGGGCGCCTCCGTCTGGCTGAAGGAGGTGACCTTCTGCGGCACGCCGTCCTCCAGCACGCGGAAGTTCTCCTGCTTGAGGCCGGGAATGAAGAAGCCGCTCTTGGACACGACCATGACGTCCACATTGACCAGGGGCACGTCCACGCGCAAGGAGTAATCCGCCAGGCCTTCGGGCGGCTTGCGCTTCACCGCCTCCGGCGGCGGCTCTTCCTTCTTTTTGGGGACGGCGATGGGTCCCACGTCGCCGGCGGGACCGCCGGCTTCGGCGGGCGCCTCCTGCGTGGGCTTGTCCGGGGTTTTGGTCTGGGGCTTGGAGCTGGAGGTGGAACCGGACTGCGCCCACAGCGCCGCCCCCGCCACCAGCAACACCGCCAGCGCGGCCGCCCTTACAAAGGAATGGGGGCGGTTCCGTCTGAGAGTTTGTCTGTGCGGGAGCTCGGCTGGGAACATGAATGCGCCTTCCTGACCTGTCTTCGCTGTCCTAGTATAGATGCGCGAATCGTGATTTGGTTTTTCTTCCCTCGGGGATTTTTGCGCCCCTGGCGGCGTCCCAGGACCGCCACCGGGCGCTGGGATGGGCGGGACGCGCCTGCGCCCTCCGCTGCTACAATCCCCGCATGCGCAGCGTAGTACAGCACCTGGCGTGGGTCGTCGCCATGATCTACGCGGCGGTGCCTGTCTTCTGGGTCCTGATCCACCCGCTGGTGGACTTCTGGCGGCGGCAGAAGCGCTCGCCCTACTGGGTGCTGCTGCCGGCGCAGGGCACGACCATCGCCCTGGGCCTCGTCCTCACCTGGCCCTGGCACCGCGAGATGGTCTACGACACTCCGTACGCCTGGATCGCCGCCGTTCCCTTCATCGGCGCGGCCATGTTCATCTTCCGCAGGCTGCGGCCGCACTTCACCAACCAGCAGATGGTGGGGCGCAACGAACTCGCGCCGGACCGCTTCGAACAGCGCCCGGTGACCACGGGACTGCACGGGCGCATCCGTCATCCTATTTATCTTGCCCACTTCCTGATGCTCACGGGATGGACGGTGGGCAGCGGCTTGCTGGTCTGCTACGCCATGGTGGGCTTCTCTTTGGTGGCTGGCACCATCATGATCACGCTGGAGGAGCGCGAGCTGGAGCACCGCTTCGGCGACCAGTGGCGCGAATACAAACGGCGCGTGCCGGCGTTCCTGCCGCGACGTCCCCAGCCGCCTGAGCCGGGCTCTTCCGAGGTTCCGCGTGCGCTTTGAACTCTTCGTTGCCGCCCGCTACCTGCGCGCCAAGCGGCAGCAGGCCGTGATCAGCCTGATCACCGGCATCTCCGTGCTGGGGGTGGCGGCGGGCGTGGCTTCGCTCATCATCGCGCTGGCCATCACCAACGGCTTTCGCCAGGACCTGGAGCAGCGGCTGGTGGGCGCCAGCGCCCACGTCAGCCTGCTGCGCGTGGCCAACGACGGCATCCGCGACTGGCCGGCGCTGGTGGCGCGCCTGGAGAAGCAGCCGCACGTCGTCGCCGCCGCTCCCGCGCTCTACGAGCAGGTGCTGGTCTCGCGCGGCGCACGCGCCCGCGGCGTGGTCATCAAGGGCGTGCTGCCGGATTCCGAACGCCGGGTGGGCCAGCTCCTGCAGACGGTGAAGTTCGGCTCGTCGGCAGCGCTGGCGCCACCCCCTGCGGGCGAGCCGCCCGCATCCACACAAGCTCTGCCGCCCCTGGTGCTGGGCAAGGGCGCGGCCGACGAACTCGGTGCCACCGTCGGCTCCGTGGTGCTGGTCACCAGCCCGCAGGGCGAGCTCACGCCGTTCGGCATGGTCCCAAAGTACGTGCGCTTCCAGGTAGTGGGAATCTTCGAATCGGGCTTCTACGACTACGACACCGCCTGGGGCTTCACCCGGCTCGCAGACGCGCAGCGGCTCTTCGGCCTGGGCGATGTGGTCTCGGTGATCGAGTTCAAGGTGGACGACCTCGACCGCGCCGGCGAGATCGGCGGCGAGCTGGAGCGCGCCGCCGGATCGGGATTCATGTCCACCAATTGGATGGAGCAGAACCGCGCGCTGTTCCGCGCCCTGCGCCTGGAGCGCCGCGTCACCTTCATCACCGTGGGACTGATCGTGCTGGTGGCCGCGCTCAACATCCTGATCTCGCTCATCATGATGGTGATGGAGAAGACCCGCGACATCGCCGTGCTGCTGTCGCTGGGCGCGCGCCGCGCCCAGGTGCGCAACATCTTTCTGCTCGAGGGCGTGCTCATCGGAGTGGTGGGCACCGTGCTGGGACTGGCGCTCGGCTACGCCCTCGCCTGGGCCGGCGGACACTACCGCTGGATCTCACTCTCGCCCGAGATCTATTCCATCGACTACGTGCCCTTCGCGCCGCGCCTGATTGATGGTGTGCTGGTGGCGCTGATGTCGTTGGGCATCTCCTTCGTGGCGACGCTTTATCCCTCCTGGTCGGCGGCGAGGATCCTGCCGGCCGAGGCCCTGCGCTACGAGTGACGTTTTGTCGCAAGTGCCGTCCGCCACTGCGTTCCCATGTCAGCCAAAGCTACAAACTTTGGTAATCTCCCGGATTCTGGAGGAGGCACCAAAGTCCCTGACCCTGTGGTCTAATGCTGCAGGAGCTGAAGATAGCGGCTTCGGGTTTCCACAGTAGGAGAACGAGACGGTTGGAGACCGGCGTGCATCCAATGACCAGCGACGACCTGCTGCGAGTGGAGGGGCTGACCAAGGTTTTCCCCTCTGGCGGGTCGGATCTGGTGGTCTTTGACAACCTGTCCTTCCGGGTACGGAAGGGAGAGATGCTGGGCATCGTGGGCGAGTCGGGTGCGGGAAAGAGTACCTTACTCTACATCCTC
>DASYVL010000187.1 GCA_035937135.1 Terriglobales bacterium | reverse complement strand
GCCTTCCCGGACTGGTAGTGCTCGTTGGCGTAGGCGATGCGCCGGTAGTGCTCTTCCTTGAATTCGTTCTCCACCGTGTCGGGGGTGGGGTCGCGCCGCAGCCAGAACTGCTCGATGAACTGGTCGCGCTCCTCGTCATTGGAGAGTTGCTTGAAGGCCGACATCTCCTCATCGGTGATGATCCAGCGCACGTCCTCGTCCAGCCAGCGCTTCATCTCCTTGCTCAGCTCTTGTTTGAGGGCCTTCTCGTTGGCCTTGCGCTTTTTCTCGGTCAGGGGGCGCTTCAGAGGATCTTCCTGAGGGTTGGAGGGTTGGGCACTGGGGGTCTGGGGGTCAGAGTTCTGGGCCAGAAGCAGGCTCCCAGACAGGAAAAGAGCCCAGGCACCCAGGAGAAGAAAACCACGAAAACCGGGCCGGCGCATGAACAGAAAGACGCTCCTAGCGGGAAAATAGATGCCTTGATTCTAGGTTGTTTTGCAGGTCGAAGCAAGCTCTAAAGTCAAGGTTTCTAGTCGCTTCCCTCCCTCGGGCGGGCCGTGGGGCGCGGGGGTCCGCCGGGACCAGCCGCGCCCCTCCGCCGAAGGCACAGGGCTTCGCGATTTCAGCATCCAGCAGCTATAATCTCCGGGACACGGAACAAGGCAGGAGCGAGACCCGCGGCGGGCGTCAAGGCCGCGCGGGCCTCGAAACTTTTGGCCCGGCCCCAACGTATCAGTCTCAAAGGGTGCTGCGGCCCAGGTTCGGAGGCGGATTCAGTTCCATGAGCTGGAAGAAGATTGCAATCATCGGCGGCGTAGTGGTGGTGGTGGTGACCATTGTGGGCTTCACCGTCCAGCAGAGCCAGAAGAACGTGGTCGAGGTGCAGATCGGCAAGGTGGAGCGCCGCGACCTCTCCTCGACGGTAACCGCGTCGGGCGAGATTAAGCCCAAGACCTTCGTCAACATCAGCGCCAATTCCTTCGGACGCATCCTCAAGCTCTACGTGCATGAGGGCGAGCGGGTGAAGCGGGGCCAGTTGCTGGCCCAGTTGGAGAATGTGCAGTCGGCCTCCGACGTGGCCGCCATGCGCTCTTCGCTCGAAGCCACGCGCACCGACGCGGTGGCGGCCGACGCCGGCTACTCCCGCAGCAAAGCCGACGCCGAGCGCACCAAGCTGGACTGGGAGCGCGCCGAGGGCCTGTACAAGCAGGGCTTGATCCCCAAATCGGAATACGACTCGCGCAACGCCGCTTATGCCTCCGCGGCCGCTGCCTTGGCGCAGACCAAGGCGCAGCGCGAATCCGCACAGGGCCGCGTGGGCCAGGCCCGCGCCACCCTCACCGGGGCCTCCGACCGTTTGAGCAAGACCAGCTACGTCGCTCCTTTTGACGGCGTGATCACCAACTTGCCGGTGCGCGAGGGCGAGAACGTGGTCATCGGCATCCAGAACGCTCCCGGAAGCACCCTGATGACCATCGCGGACCTTTCCGTGATCACGGCCGAGGTCAAGGTGGACGAGACCGATATCGTGAACGTCAAGCTGGGCCAGCCGGCCGAGGTCACCATTGACGCCATCCCCAACAAGGTCTTCGCTGGCAAGGTGACGGAGATCGGCAACAACGCCATCATCCGCTCCACCGGCATCTCCACCCAGCAGACCACCGTGGGCAGCCAGGAGGCCAAGGACTTCAAGGTGGTGGTCACGCTGGACAACCCCCCGGAGAACCTGCGGCCCGGGCTCTCCACCACCGCCAAGGTCACCACCGCCACCAAGACGGGCATCCTGGCCATCCCCATCCAGGCACTGACCATCCGCAGCGAGGACGAGCTCAAGGCGGCTTCGGAGAAGGACAAGGGCTCGGTGCAGGCCGCCGCCGCCCCCAAGGCCGGGGACAAGAAGAAGGAAGAGATCCAGGGGGTCTTCCTGGTAGGCACCGACAAGAAGGCCAAGTTTGTGAAGGTGGAGACGGGCATCACCGGCACCACCGACATCGAGGTAGTCAGCGGACTGAAGGACGGCGACGAGATCGTCACCGGCAGCTACAAGGTGTTACGCACGCTGCGCAACGGCGCCGGCGTGAAGAAGGAGAAGGTGGAAGCCAAGAAAGAGGGATCGGCCTCATAACCTTACCGCCTCCCGAGCGTCTAATGCGGGAGCGTCAAGCCGGCCCCGGATTCGGACAGGAAATGAGCCAGGAGAAAACGATGTCCACACCAGTCGCCGACCTCAGCCAACGTACCCCGACCGCGCCCCCGTCCTCCTGCATGATCTGTACGGAAGACCTGTGGAAGACCTACGAAATGGGCGCGGAGGAGGTGCACGCGCTGCGGGGCGTGAACCTGCGCATCGAGCGCAACGAGTACGTGGCCATCATGGGGCCCTCGGGCTCGGGCAAGTCCACGCTCATGAACCTGATCGGCTGCCTGGACACGCCCAGCAAGGGCCACTACTGGCTGAACGGCAACCTGGTGAGCGAGCTGGATGACGACGAACTGGCGCGCATCCGCAACAAGGAGATCGGCTTCGTCTTCCAGACCTTCAACCTGCTGGCCCGGGCCACCGCACTGCACAACGTGGAGCTGCCCCTCATCTACAACGGCACGCCCTCGGCCGCGCGCCTGGAGCGCGCCAAGGAAGCGCTGGGGCTGGTGGATCTGCAGGACCGCATGATGCACAAGCCCAACGAGCTTTCCGGCGGCCAGCGGCAGCGCGTAGCCGTGGCCCGTGCCCTGGTGAACCATCCCTCCATCATCCTGGCCGACGAGCCCACCGGCAACCTGGACTCGCAGACCGGCGAAGAGATCATGCAGCTCTTCGACCGCCTACACCAGCAGGGCAACACCATCATCCTGGTCACCCACGAGCACGACATCGCCGAGCACGCCCACCGCGTGGTCCACATCAAGGACGGGTTGGTGGGTTCGGACGAGAAGAAGCGCTAGCTCCGGCAGCCGCGCTTTCTTGACCTTTTCCTCGACAGCACAAAAGGCCTCCTTCTGGAGGCCTCTTTTCTGAAATACGGACGGCGAACGCGGATTGCTTCTACTGCGTGGCCATGGGCTTCACCGGCTGGGCAGCGGCGAAGAAGCTGTGGTCGTAGAGGTTGCGGTAGATGCGGCCGGCGATCTCCGCGGCCTTGGGGCCGAAGGTAGGCCGCCCACCGCGCAGGAACACCACCAGCACGATGCGTCCGGCGTCGGTGTTGGCGTAGGAGGCGAACCAGCCGAAGCGGGTACCGTTGTTGGAGCAGGTCCCGGTCTTGCCCAGCACTTCTTCCTCGCTGAAGTTGTAGCGCACGCTGCGAGCGCTGCCGAATTGCGTCGCTCCCAGCATGCCTCCATGGAGTTCGGGGATGAGCGGCGCGATGTCGAGCTGCCGCTTGACCTTGGGGCGGAAGGCGGCCGCTGCTTCCAGCGTCTGCGGATGCTGCAGGTAGAAGAGCGTTCCGCCGTTGGCGATGGCGGAGACCAGCGCCCCCAGTTGCAGCGGCGTCATGGAGATGCTCTCGCCGTAGGAGCACATCTTGGCCACGCCACCCAGCTTCGCCGGCAGGGGCTCTTCCGGAAAGGCGCCCAGGTGTTCGCCCTGGATGTTATAGCCGGCCAGCTCGCCCAGTCCGAACTGCCGGGCGTAGGAACTCACCCGCTCGAAGCCCAGCTTGCGTCCCAGCTCCTCAAAATAGGTGTTGTTGGAGATGGCGATGGCGCGGGTCATGTTCATGCTCCAGCGCCGGCGCCCGCGGCCCAGGGTCAGCTCCGTATCCGAATCCACGATCTTCTCGTTGAGCGCGGCCAGCGCCACCGCCAGCTTGAAGGTGGAGCAGGGTTGCGCGCCCTCCGACAGCGCCAGCCTCTGGTTGACCATGGCCAGCACGCGGCCGTTCAATGGATCGATGGCCACCACGGTGCCGTTCATGTTGCCCAGGGCCTCGACGGCCGCCGCCCGCACCACGGGGTTTTCGCCCGCGGTGGCGTCGCCGGAGGTCACATCGTCGGAAAAGGAGCTGGTGTAGAAGCGCTCATAGTGCCTACGACCAGGCCGGCGGCGCCGGTGGCTCACCACCCGGCGGCTGTGGCGCAGCCCGCGCATGCGCTTCTGCGCCGACGGGCTCTCACTGATCTGTGATTTCGAACTCTTAGCCGGCGTCCGCGAGGCGGCCCACGCCCCCGCGGTGAGAATCATCCCCGCCAGCAACATCAGAAGGCCTTGCAGGATTACTGCGCGCTTTCTCATCAACCCCCACACCCGGAGTCGGCCTGGGATGGCCACACTTTCACTCATTCGATGGGACACCGCTGTTCGCAGGAAATCCCCAGAAGCTGCTGGGATACTAAGGGGTTACTACCGGGTTAGCAACCGTAAACTGCCCCCGGATCAAGTAACTAAAGGCCCTGCCCCGGTGAGCCGATGACCCGGGCCTCATCGGGAAAGCAGATTCCTCCCTGCGCTCGGGATGACAGCCTTACCGTAGGTTGCGTTACTTGGCGTCCCCCCGCTTGCGGATGAAGGCGGGGACGTCGAGGTCGTCCTGCGACACGTCACGCAGGGAGTCCTTCACCGCCTCGAGCGACGGGGTCTCGCGCTGCACCGGGGGGACCTGGGGCCGGGCCACAGGATGGAGCGAAGGCCGCCCCGCCATGCCGGGCGAGGGCGTATAGCCCGAGGAGGTGCGAGCGGTAGAGATGGCCGCCGCCGCCGAGGAGACCACGCGCTCCCGCCGCGGCGGATGGTCGGTCTTGAAGCCTGTGGCGATGACCGTGATCTTGACCTCGTCCTTCATCTTCTCGTCCTGCACGGCGCCGAAGATGATGTTGGCGTCCTCGTGGGCGGCGCTCTGGATGATGGTGGAAGCCTCGTTCACCTCCGCCAGCTTCAAAGTGCTGGAGCCGGTGATGTTGATAAGGATGCCGCGGGCGCCGTCGATGGCCCCGGCCTCCAGCAGCGGCGAGGCGATGGCCCGCTGCGCTGCGTCCACGGCCCGGCGCTCACCTTTGGCCGTGGCCGTGCCCATCACCGCATAGCCCATGCCGGCCATGATGGCCTTCACGTCGGCGAAGTCGCGGTTGATGATGCCGGGGATGGTGATGATGTCGGAGATGCCCTGCACGCCCTGGCGCAGGATGTCGTCGGCGATGCGGAACGATTCGAAGAACCCGGCGTTCTGCGCCACGCCCAGCAACTTCTCGTTGGGGATGACGATGACGGTATCCACCGAGTCCACCAGCTCGGCCAGGCCGCGCTCCGCCTGCTGCGCGCGCCGGCGGCCTTCGAAAGCGAACGGTTTGGTGACCACGGCTACGGTCAGCGCTCCCATCTCGCTGGCCAGGGAGGCGATGATGGGCGCCGAGCCCGTCCCGGTGCCGCCGCCCAGTCCGGTGGTGACGAACACCATGTCCGCGCCTTCCAGGGCCTCGATGATCTTGTCCGTGTCCTCGAGCGCGGCCCGCCGGCCGATCTCCGGGTTGGCGCCCGCGCCGAGGCCGTTGGTGAGCTTGACGCCCAATTGGATCTTCACCGGCGCCTGCGACATCTGCAGCGCCTGCAGGTCGGTGTTGGCCACCACGAACTCCACGCCCTCCAGATGGGCGCTGATCATGCGGTTGACGGCGTTGCCGCCGCCGCCGCCCACGCCGATCACCTTGATCCTGGCGTTGCTGCGCGGGTCCTCGTGGAACTGGATGCGGATGTCGCTCGGATCGCTCATGTCAGCCGTTTGTTCTCCTCTCCTCGCACTATAACCCGACTTTCTAAACCGCCAACCTCAAAATCCGCCATGGCCGTTCACCCCGTTGCGGGAAAACAAGGAGCGCAGCCGGGCTCCGAATCCCTGCTGCTGCGGTCCCCGAGCCAGGTAAGCGCGGTGGCCGTAGAAAATCATGCCCACGGCGGCGGCAAACTCCGCTTCCGCCAGCGTGGAGGGCATCTTGGAGATGGCTGCGGGCACGGCCAGCCGCGCCGGTCGCCGCAACAGGCTCTCGGTGAGCTCCGGCATCCCGCTCAGGCGGGCGCCGCCGCCGGTCAGCACAATGCCGGCTACGCACAGGTCCAGCGCGCCGGCGTGGCGCAGGTTGTCGCGCAGCATCTCCAGCAGCTCCTGGGCGCGGGGCTCCAGGATCTCCGCCAGGGAGCGCTGCGGCATGAGGCGCGGCTGGCGATCGCCCACCGCCGGGACCTCGATCTCATTGCCCTCGGGGACCTGCGCCACCAAGGCGCTGCCGAAGCCGCGCTTGATCTTCTCCGCCTCGGCCAGTGGGGTGCGCAGGCCCACGGCCACGTCGTTGGTGAAGTGGTCGCCGCCGATGGGGATGACCGCGGTGTGCACTACCGAGCCCTCGTGCAGCACCACCACGTCGGTGGAGCCCGCGCCGACGTCGGCTAGGCAGACGCCCAGCTCGCGCTCGTCGGACTTGAGGATGGCGTCGGCCGAGGCCAGCGGCTCGAAGACCGTGTTGTCCACGTGGATGCCGGCGCGGTTGAGCGCGCTCACCACGTTCTGGGTGGCGGTGGAGGCCGCGGTTACCACGTGCACCTTCACCTCCAGCTTGGAGCCCATCATCCCGGCGGGATCGCGGATGCCCTCCTGGTCGTCGAGGATGAACTGCTGCGGCAGCAGGTGGATCACCTCGCGGTCGGCGGGCAGGGCGATGGCCCGCGCCTTCTCCACCGCGTGGCGGATGTCCTCGCGCGTGATCTCCCGGGCGCGTCCGCCCAGGCTGATGCCGCCGCGGCTGTTGACCCCGCGGATGTGCGTGCCCGCCAGCCCCACCAGGGCGTGCTCCACGTTGACTCCGGCCATGGCTTCGGCCTCGTCCACGGCGCGCTTGATGGAGGCCACCGCCTTCTCCAGATCCACAATCAGTCCGCGGCGCGAGCCTCGGGACTCGCTCACCCCGTGGCCGCGATAGCGCAGCCCGCTCTCCGTGATCTCCGCCACCAGGGCGCAGGTCTTGGCGCTGCCTACGTCAATCGCGGTCAGAAGATATGACTCTGGCTTTCCCATGGCCCCTAGGTCTTCACTTTCTCTTCCTGCTCTTGGCTGCGCGGCGCGCGGGAGCCGCCGGCTTGGGCACCGCCTTCTCCGCCGCGGGCGTGGCCCGATGGGTATCCGGATTCACGATGACCTGCCGGTCGTAGCGTAGGTCCACCGACTCCAGCTTCTGGAACTGCTGCCGCCACTCTTGCACATGCGCCAGGTACACCTTGTAGCGGGCAAGGAAGTTGCCGGAGCCCAGGTGCACCAGCACCGCGCCCACCGGGTCGGCCACCGTGACCTTCGCGTCGTCGGTATCCGAGAGGTCCACCTCGCTCAGTCCGGCGGAGTAGCTGCCGCCCTCGGAATCGAGCTCCCGCACCAGCGTGTTGTAGATCTTCATGCGCGCGGCGCGGGTGGAGAGCGGCTCCGCGTCGCCCATCCCGGCGGTCACCGGGAAGGAATACTTCTTCTGCTTGCCGGAAGGCAGCTCCACGATCACGCCGTTCGAATCAATCAGCGAGATCTTCGATCCAATCTGCACGAAAGCCACCGGCGTGCGCTCCCGGATCTCCACCTTCACCCGGTTGGGGAGCAGACGCATGACCGTAGCCGACTCCACCCAGGGAATCTCTTCCAGTTGCTTCTTGCGCTCCTCGAGCGGAAGGGAAAACACGTTGTGGCCGATGTCGCCGGCGAAGAGCTCGAGCACCTGCGCCCGCGGCACGTTGGCCGCTCCGGTGACTTCCAGGTTGTCGCGGGATTCCAGGCGGAAGCGCCAGGACTTGACGCCGTAGCGGTAGGTCCAAGCAGCGGCCAGGCCCACCAGTCCCAGCACCAGCAGCGCGGCGAAGGCCCACTTCAGGCGGCTGGCGGCCTTGCGAGGCAGCGGTCCGCGGCGCACCGGGACGCGCTTCTGCCCGCGCAGGAAGGGTGATTCCTCTTCTTCGTCGAGGGAGATGCGCCGCTCGGACTCTAATTCCTCGGCCAGCGGCTCTTCCTCTCGCGCGACACGGGTGCGCGGCCGGGTCTGCTCCTTTTCCCGCGTCGGATACCAGTCTTCTCGCGCCATTGTTCCGTGGACGGTGCCGCGGAATCGCCTCGACCACTATAGCCGCTTTTCGAAAGTTTGCAGATAACGAACTAACAAACCTGTGGAAGTTCTGGAAGGGTCAGGAGCGGGAGGTCGCGCCCTTTACCGCCGCCGCCGAGCGCTCATTAGCCGCAGAGCGCTGGCCGAGTCTTTCGAGGATCTGCGGACCCAGGTGGGAGACGTTCCCTGCCCCCAGCGTCAGCACCATGTCGCCGGAGCGGGCGAGCTTCGAGACGGCGTCCGCCGCGTCGGCGAACGATGCCACGTACACGGCGGCCTTGCCGCCGCTTTCCTGGACGCGTCGGGCCAGGGCCTCGCCGGTCACGCCGGGGATGGGCGCTTCGCTCGCGGCATAAACGTCGAGCACGAAGACGGAGTCGGCGTCGGCGAAGGCGGTGGCGAAGTCGTCGAGCAGGAGCTGGGTGCGGGTGTAGCGGTGCGGCTGGAAGACCACATGGACGCGCTGGTATCCGCACTCGCGCGCCGCCGCCAGCGTGGCCCGGATCTCCGTGGGGTGGTGGCCGTAGTCGTCGATCACGGTGACGCCCTCGACCGAGCCCTTGGATTGGAAGCGGCGGTCCACGCCGCGGAAGTGCGCCAGCGCCTCGCGGATCTTGTCCGGCGGGACGTCCAGGCCGATTCCCACGGCCACTGCCGCGGTGGCGTTGAGCACGTTGTGCGCGCCGGGCACGTGCAGATCGAAGTCGCCCAGAGACTTCCCACGATAGCCAACCGAGAAGCGGCTGCGCGGCCCATCGCTTCCCTCCCCTCGGCCCCGCGGCCCGCAGTTCACACAGAAGTCCGAGTCCGGGTGCGTGCCGTAGGTGACGGCGCGGCGGGTAAGGCGCGGCAGCATGCCGCGCAGGCGTTCGTCATCGTGGCAGATCACCACCATGCCGTAGAACGGAACGCTCTCCATGAACTGCTCGAAGACGCGCACTACGTCGTCCATGTCGCGGTAGCAGTCCATGTGCTCGCGGTCGAGGTTGGTGACCACGGCGAGAATGGGCGAGAGCTTCAGGAAGGAGCGGTCGCTCTCGTCGGCCTCGGCCACTAGGTACTGCGACTTACCCAGGCGGGCGTTTGAGCCCATGGCGTCCACCCGCCCGCCGACCACTACCGTCGGGTCGAGGCCTCCCGCGGCCAACACCGCCGCAATCATCGAAGTGGTCGTGGTCTTGCCGTGCATGCCGGCGACGGCGATGCCGTACTTCAGCCGCATCAGCTCCGCCAGCATCTCCGCGCGCTGGATGACGGGGACGTGGCCGCGGCGGGCCTCGGCGACCTCTGGGTTGTCGCGCGCAATGGCCGAGCTGGTCACCACGACCTCAGCCCCAGCGGTATTCTCCGCGCGATGGCCTTCGAAAACAGTAGCACCCAGCTGCGTCAGCCGCTCCGTGACCGGCGAGAGCTTCAGGTCGGAGCCAGAGACCTTATACCCGAGGTTCAGCAGCACCTCGGCGATGCCGCTCATGCCAATGCCGCCGATGCCCACGAAGTGTACGCGTTGGATTTTGGCGAACATTAACTAGTTCTCAGTTCTCGGTTCTCAGTTGCCAGTTAAACCCTATTGCTTTGCGACCCCAGCCAGCTTCGCCGCCATCGCCGCCACTGCCTCGGCCGCGTTGGGGCGAGCCAGCCTGCGCGCTGCGGCGGCCATTTCCCCAAGCCGCTTTTTGTCGGCAAGAAGCTCGCCGACGGATTTCACCAAACGCACCGAGGTCAACTCCGCCTCCGGGATCAGCACCGCGGCTCCCGCCTGTGCCAGCGCCTCGGCGTTGCGGCGCTGATGGTCGTCGGCGGCGCGCGGAAAGGGCACGAAAATCGCCGGCTTCCCTGCTGCCGCGACCTCCGCCACGGTGGACCCCCCTGAGCGGCACAGCAGCAGGTCGGCGCGAGCGAACGCCTCCGGCATGCGGTCAATAAAGGGAGTCACTTCCGTGGAAATCCCCGACTGCGAATAGGCGGCTTGCACCTGATTATAGTCGCGCTCCCCGGTCTGATGGAGGACGCGCCAACCGGCCTGCTTCAGCGCTGCGGCGGACTCCATCATCACCCGGTTGAGCGCCCCAGCGCCCTGGCTGCCGCCAAAAACCAGCAGCGTAGGAGGCGCGTCCGCCGGCCGCGGCGCGATCGCGAAAAACTCCTTGCGCACCGGGACGCCAGTGACTTCCGCGTTGCGAAAGAAGCGGCGCGTCTCCTCGAACTGCACGGCGGCCGCCGAGGCCCAGCGTGCCACCTTGCGATTGGCGAAGCCGGGAACAAAGTTCGGCTCGAAGAGCAGGGTAGGCACGCCCGCCATCTCCGCCGCCAGCACGGCCGGGCCGGAGGCGTAGCCGCCGACGCCGATGACCACATCTGGGCGGAACTCGCGAAGGATCCGCCGAGAGCGCAGGACGGCGCCCGGCAACTGCCAGAGCGTGCTCAGCCGCGTGGCGAAGCCGACGTTCTTGAGCGCGCCTACTTCGATGAGGTCCAGCTCGAATCCGGCGGCGGGAACAAGCTTGGTCTCGATGCCGCGCGCCGTGCCTACAAACTTGATGTCGGCCGAATGGCGCGCCCGCAGTTCCTGGGCGATGGCCAGGGCCGGGATGACGTGCCCGCCAGTGCCTCCGCCCGCCAGAATCACGCGCATGGCTAGTCCGTGTGCTGGGTGATGTTCAATAAGACACCGACGCTGGCCAGGGTGACGAACAGCGACGAGCCTCCATAGGAGAGGAAGGGCAGTGGGATGCCCTTGGTGGGCAGCAGCCCCAGCACCACGCTCACGTTGAGGAAGGCCTGCACCACCACCATGGCGGTGACGCCCGCGGCCAGGAAGCGCGCGAAGGGGTCGCGAGTGAGCGCCGCCGTCCGCATCCCCCGGTACAGGAAGATGGTGAACAGGGCGAGCACGGCGAGCGACCCGATCAGTCCCGTCTCCTCGGCCACCACGGCGAAGAGGAAATCGGTGTGGGGCTCGGGCAGGTAGAAGAGCTTCTGCTTGCCTTCCATCAATCCCACGCCGCCCACGCCGCCCGTGCCCACCGCGATCAGCGACTGGATGATGTGGAAGCCGCGCCCCTGCGGGTCGGAATAGGGGTTGAGGAATGCGAGAATGCGCTCGTAGCGCCATTGCACGCGGAAGATGAGGAAATAGAGCGGGACCAGCGAGGCGGCGAAGGCGTAGGCGAAGTAGCGCAGCCGCATACCCCCGACGAACAACAGGCAGGCGGTGATGGCCACCACCACCATGGCCGTGCCCAGGTCGGGCTGGATGACGATAAGTGAGGCGAAGATCACGGTGGGGATGACGGCCGGCAGCAGGGTGCCGCGCCAGTCGTTGATGGCGCGGGTGCGCGTCTCCAAAAAGTAGGCGAGGAAGAGGATGATCGCCGGCTTGGCCAGCTCCGAGGGCTGGAAGGAGAGCGCGCCCAGGCGGATCCAGCGATGCGTGTTGTGGGAGCGGTCGAGGAAGAGCACCGCCACCAGCAGCGCCGTGGTCACGCCTAAGAGCGAAAAGACCACCGCCGGATGCTTGTAGCGGCGATAGTCGAAGTTCATGGCCACCACCATGGCCGTCAATCCGGCAGTGGCCCAGGCCAGCTGGCGCAGCAGGAAGGTGTAGGGCGAATCGAAGCGCTCCTGGGCCACGACGGCGGAGGCGCTGAAGACCATCACCAGTCCGCTGAACACCAGCAGCAGGGTGACGGCGAAGAGTGTCTTGTCCACACTGACGCGCTTGGCCATCAGTGCGACCCCGCCTTGGCGGCTTCGCGCGCCGCCAAGGCCGCGACCGCTTCCTTGAAGACGCGGCCGCGGTGCTCATAGTTCTCGAACTGGTCGAAGCTGGCGCAGGCCGGGGCCAGCAGCACCACGTCCCCGGCTACAGCGGCCTCCGCCGCCCCGCGCACCGCGACTTCCAGCGTCTCCGCGCTCACAATCTCGCAGGCGCCCTGGATCTGCGATGCGATCTTCTGCGCCGCCGCTCCGATGGTGTACACGCGCCGCGCCCGCTCTTTGAGCAGCGCGCTCAGCACGGAGTAGTCGCTGCCCTTGTCCTTCCCGCCCAGGATGATGTGGATGCCCGAGGGGAACGACTCCAGCGCCTTGAGGGTGGCGTCCACGTTGGTGGCCTTGGAGTCGTTGTAGTACTCCACGCCCTGGACCTTGGCGACGAACTCCAGGCGGTGCTCCACCGCCTTGAACTCCTGCACGGCGCGGCGGATGCGGTGGCGCTCGCAGCCCACCAGGCGGCCGACGCACACCGCCGCCAGCACGTTCTCCAGGTTGTGCGCGCCCTTCAGCGGGATCTCGGAGACGGGCATCACCTCCTGCTCGCCCTCATCGTCCTTCCAGAAGATCTTCCCATCCTTGACGTAGGCGCCGCTCTTGACCTCGCTCGAGCGGCTGAACCAGCGGATCTGCGCCCGGATGTGGCCGGCGAGCTCCAGGCTTGTCTTGTCGCCGGCGTTGAGCACGGCGAAGTCGCTCTCCCGCTGCTGCTCGAAAATGCGCGCCTTGGCGGCCACGTAGGCGTGGAAGTTGGGGTGGCGGTCGAGGTGGTCGGGCGTGATGTTCAGGATGACGGCGATTTCGGGATGGAAGGACTCGATGGTCTCCAACTGGAAGCTCGAGACCTCGAGCACGTTGTAGGTGTCGGGGGTGGACTCTTCCACCAGGGAAATGGCGGGAGTCCCGATGTTGCCGCCCACCAGGGTCTCGTAGCCGCCCATGGAGATCACTTCCCCGGCGAGGGTGGTGGTGGTGGTCTTGCCGTTGGAGCCGGTGATGGCCACCAGGTGGCCCTTGAGGAAGCGCGAGGCCAGCTCGATCTCCCCGATGACGGGCACGCCCTGAGAGCGCGCCTGGTCAATCTGCGGCACGTCCGCGGGAACGCCGGGACTGAGGACGATCAGGTCCTGGTCGCGGAAGGTGCGCTCGCCGTGGCCTCCGCTCTCCACCGTGATGCCCTGGTCGAGCAGGGCCGGGATCTCCTGGCGCAACTGCTCCTCGGCCTTGGCGTCGGACACGGTGACCCGCGCGCCGCGGGCCTGGAGAAAAAGCGCCGCCGCCACGCCGGACTTTCCCAGTCCGACTACGAGGATGCGTTTGCCTTTGACGTCCATTAGATCCACGGTCCCTGTCCGGGTCGGAGACCCGGCCCTACACAATCTTGCGACACAATCCTGCTAAACAATCCTGCACTACTCCCGCCGCCATTGTGCCACGAGTTCGGGAGGCTCAGCGCAGCTTCAGCGTGGTGAGAGCAAAGAGTGCAAACACCAGGGAGGCGATCCAAAAGCGCACGATGATCTTCGACTCCGACCATCCCAGCAGCTCGAAGTGGTGGTGCAGGGGAGCCATCTTGAAGATGCGCTTCTTGCGCGTCTTGTAGGAGGCCACCTGCAGGATGACGGAGAGCGCCTCGATCACGAACACGCCCCCGACGAAGGGCAGCAACAACTCCTGCTTGATGATGACCGCCACCGTGCCGATGGCTCCGCCCAGGGCCAGCGAGCCCACGTCGCCCATGAAGATCTCCGCCGGATGCGCGTTGTACCAGAGGAATCCGATGCTGGCCCCCACCATCGCCCCGCAGAAGATGGTCAGCTCGGCCACCTGCGGGATGCGCTGCAGCTCCAAGTACTCGGCGAAGACGGCGTGCCCGCTGACGTACGTCAGCACCGCCAGCGCCCCCGCGGCGATGACGGTGCAGCCGATGGCCAGGCCGTCCAGGCCGTCGGTCAGGTTGACGGCGTTCGACGAGCCCACGATCACCACCGCCACGAAGAGGATGAAGGGCAGGAAGGCGATCGGCCACAGGTGCGGCTTGTCCAGCAGCTGCGGGATGACCAAGTCCGGCCGGAAGCTCTTGAAGAAAGGCACGTTCATTTGAGTGGAGTAGTCGCCCCGCGCCCGCAACAGGACCAGGACCACGGCCAGCACCACGCTGGTAAGGATCTGCAGCATCAGCTTGGTGCGCCCGGTGAGGCCGAGGTTGCGGTGGTGTGTCACCTTCAGGTAGTCGTCGGCGAAGCCGATAGCGCCGAAGGCCAGGGTGGAGAGCACCGCCAGCCAGATGAACTTGTTGGAGAGATCGGCCCACAGCAGCGTGGGCACCACGATGGCGATGACGATCAGCACCCCGCCCATGGTGGGCGTCCCCGCCTTCTGGTGATGTCCCTTGGGGCCGTCCTCGCGGATGTACTGGCCGACCTGGAATTCGCGCAGCCGCTGCACCACCAGCGGACCCACGATCAGTCCCAGGAACAACGCCGTCAGGCTGGCGAAGGCGGTGCGGAAGGTCAGATAACGGAAGATGCGGAAGGGGCTGAAGTGCTCGAACAGCACCTGATAGAGCAGCCAGTAGAGCAATCTTCCTCCGTGTCCGCTTGCGGACTTACTTCCCTGCCTTCACCGTTGTGCGTCGCGCCTGCCATGCCGCGAGCGCGCGCTCCAGCCGCACGCCGCGCGAAGCCTTCAGCAGCACCGCGTCGCCCGCGCGCGTGTTCTGCGCCAACCACTCCCCGGCTTCCTCGGGCGTTTCCACAAACTGCGCTTCCAAACCTTCCTGTTTCGCCGCTTCCACCAGGAAGCGCGCGGCGCCGCGCACGCCCACCAACCGGTGAATGCCGCGCCCGGCCATGCGGCGGCCGCATTCGCGATGCAGTTGCTCGCCCGCCGGACCCAGTTCCAGCATCTCCCCGGCCACCACGATGCGGCGCTTGGCGGCCATCCCGGCGAGCGCGTCCACCATGGCGTTCAGCGCCTTGGGATTCGAATTGTAGCAATCGTCGATGACGGTCACTCCCTCGAGCTCCGTCACCTGCCCGCGCTGGGGCGAAGGGGTGAGCGTGCCCAGCGCCGCCGCGGCGTCGGCCAGCGGCATGCCCGTCTGCCCGCCCAGCAGAGGCTGGATGGCCACCGCCACCGCCGCCAGAGCGTTCGAGATATTGTGCCGCCCCAGCAGAGGCAGCACCGCCTTCTGGCGTGCGCTGCCGGCCACGATCTCGAACGCCGAGCCCTGCGCTCCGCGCTCCTCGATGGCGTCGGCGCGGACGTCGGCGGGATGCTCCAGGGCGTAGCTCACCACCCGCCCGTGAAAGTCGCGGCCGAACTGCGAGACGTACTCGTCGTCCGCGTTGAGCACCGCCGTGCTTCCGCCCGGAAGTCCGGCGATCAGCTCGTACTTGGCGCGCGCAATCTCCGCCACCGAGTGGAAGAATCCCAGATGCACGGGCGCGACGTTGGTCACCAGACCCAGGTTGGGCTGCGCCATGCGCG
This sequence comes from Terriglobales bacterium, assembly GCA_035937135.1. NCBI lineage: Bacteria > Pseudomonadati > Acidobacteriota > Terriglobia > Terriglobales > Terriglobales bacterium. The sequence continues at coordinate 7,819 of DASYVL010000187.1, read as the reverse complement.
CCAGCGCCGCGATCTCTCCGGCGCGCGACATGGCCAGCTCCAACACCGCCACTTCGTGCTCCGACTCCAGCCGCAACAGTTGCAGCGGCAATCCGAAGTGGTTGTTGAGGTTACCCTCCGACTTCATCACGCGGTAGCGCCGGCCGAGGACATGGGCGATCGCGTCCTTGGTGGTGGTCTTGCCGGCCGAGCCGGTCACTGCCACCAGCGTCTTGCCCCAGGCGCGGCGGACCGAGGCACCCAGCGCCTGCAGGGCGGCCAATGTGTCGTCTACCGCTAACAGCTTGGGACGGAGGGCTTCGAGATAGCGGGCGAGTTGCTGGTGGCTGACGACCGCCGCCACCGCGCCGTGCTCCAGTGCCGCTTCCACAAAGTCGTGGCCGTCCAGCTGCTCGCCTCGCACGGCGAAGAACAGGTCGCCCGAAACCAGCGTCCGCGAATCGATGGAGTAGCCGGAGGCAACCGCCTTCCCGTCCACTGCTCCCTTGGCGGAGAGCAGCTCCGAAACGCGCTCGAGCGTGAGCTTCACGGCTTGCTCCCTGGCGCGGCGGCCGCGACATCCGTCATATAGCCGGCCTGGCGCAGCGCCAGCCGGGCCACTTCCACGTCCTCGAAGGGCGCGGAGCCCTGGCGCGTGACCTGGACCTTCTCGTGTCCCTTGCCCGCGATCAGGACGATGTCTCCCGGCTTCGCCTCGCGCACCGCCAGGGCGATGGCCAGCCGGCGGTCGGGCTCCACCGTGTGGCGCGTCCCCGTGGCCTCCAAACCCGGCAGCGCGTCCCGGAGGATGGCGGTGGGGTCTTCGCTGCGGGGATTGTCGGAGGTGAGGACGACGAAGTCGCTGCCACGCCCGGCGGCTTCGGCCATCAGCGGACGCTTGCTGCGGTCGCGGTCGCCGCCGCAGCCGAATACGGTGATCACCCGGCCGCGCTTGCCCCCGAGCGACTCCCGCGCCAGGGCGGTCAGGTTGCGCAGCGCGTCGTCGGTGTGGGCGTAGTCCACGATGACCAGGAACTCCTGTCCGCATTCCACGCTCTCGAAGCGTCCGGGGACGCGCCGCAGATCCCAGGCGCCAACAGCGATGGCATTCAGCGAGCACCCGCGCGCCTGGGTTGCGGCTGCGGCAGCGAGGATGTTGTACACGTTCACCTTTCCCACCAGCGGAGACTCGATTGACACCGGCCCCGCCGGCGTCCGCATCTCAAAGCGCAGGCCGCGCGCGCCCAGTTCGATCCGCTCGGCCGAGAAGTCGCCGCGCCCCAGGCCATAGGTCAGCACCTTGGAGCCGCGCGCCTGGCTCAAGGGCAGAAGCCGGGCACCGTACTCGTCCTGCAAGTTGAGGACGGCCACCCGAGGCGGCGGCGCGCCCGAGCCTTCGAACAATCTCTGCTTGGCCTGGAAGTAGCTCTCCATGTCGTGGTGATAGTCCAAATGGTCGCGAGTCAGGTTGGTGAATACAGCCACATCAAAGGGCATACCGAAGACGCGCTCCTGCGCCAGCGCGTGCGAGGAGACCTCCATCACCGCCTCGCGCGCGCCCGAGCCCGCGGCTTCCGCCAGCAACTGGCTCAGCTCCAGCGGCTCCGGAGTCGTATGAGGCGCGGGCAGCGTCTTGCCTGCGACGTGATACTCCACCGTGCCCACCAGCACGCTGGAGCGTCCCGCCGCCGCCAGCATGGATTCCATTACAAAGGACGCCGTAGTCTTGCCGTTTGTTCCCGTGATGCCGGTAAGGCTCATCTTGCGCTCGGGATGTCCCAGGAAGTTGGCGCTCAGGATGGCCAGCGCTCGCCTTCCCTGCGCCACCCGGGCCCAGCCCAACCCCGGCCGGGGCTGGGAGTCCGAATCCGTCACCACGGCCGCGGCGCCTGCCGCTATGGCGGCTTCCACATAGCGGTTGCCGTCGGTGGTCTCGCCCCGCATGGCCACGAAAACCTGTCCCGGGCGCACCCGGCGGGAGTCATACTCCACCCCGGTGATCTCCGGATTTCCGCTCTGGCTGAGGGTTTCAGCGCCTTCGAGCGCTTCCAGGAAGGTCATGGCCACCCGATTATAGACAGCCTGCGCCGCGTCCTTAGCGGGCGAAGCGCACCGCCACTCGCGCTCCCGCGGGGATGCGCGTCCCCGGCGGCGGCGCCTGCGCGCGTGCTACGCCGCTGCCAATCACTTCCAACTCGATGCCCGACTCCTGCGCCAACTCGATGGCTTCCCGCAGCGGCTTGCCGATGAGCGAGGGCACCACCACGCCGCCTTCCACGTCCAGCACCACGGTGCCGTTCGAGGACGGAGCCACGGACGCCTGGAGCGGAGGAGAAGCCGGCGCCGGCGGCAAAGCCTGCGCGGTGTGGACGGCGGCGGGAAGCAGCTTGGCGTTCGCATCTTTGGCCGGCGCGGCGGCGGGCGCGGCCGCGACCTGCGTTTCGGGAGCGGGCTGACTTTCGGCCTGCGGAAGATCCCAGCCCAGGCGGTCGGACGAGCCCTCGGCGACCTCGGCGTCGTCCACCTTGGCCGCGGCCTGCAACAGCTCGCGGTTGCGCATGCTGCGCGGCTCCACGTCGTGGGGCACGTTGAGATAGGCCAGCACCTGTTGGGTGACGCGCTGGAAGACCGGCGCCGACACCTGCCCGCCCTCGTGCGGCCCCACCGGCGAATCCAGGATCACGGCCACCGTGATTGCCGGGTTGTTCACCGGGGCGAAGCCGACGAAGGTAGCCACATACTTCCAGCGAGAGTAGGACCGGGTGGCGGGATCGATCTTCTGCGCCGTGCCGGTCTTGCCGCCGACGGTGTAGCCATCGAGGATGGCGCGGCGCCCGGTGCCCTCGAGCACCACGCGCTGCATCGCCTTCTTCATCTCCGCCGCGGTCAGGGGCGAGATCACGCGCCGGCCGCTGGCGGGGTGGAAGCTTACGTTCTCCAGCGGCGTCCCCGGCGCGGTGACATCCGCCACCATGCGCGGCGGCATGCGCATGCCGTCGTTGGCGATGGTCGAAACCATGGAGACCAGCTGCACCGGCGTGATCCCGATCTCCTGGCCCATGGAGATTGCGCCGATGGAGACCTTGGACCAGCGGTTCACCGGCCGGGCCAGGCCGCGCGTCTCTCCCGGCAGCTCCACTCCGGTCTGCGAGCCGAAGCCGAAGGCCCGGATGTAGCGGTCAAAGCGCTCCTCACCCAGGCGCAGCCCCAGCTTGATGGCTCCGACGTCGCTCGAATAAATGAGGATCTGCGGCACGGTCAGCATCCCGAAGGCCTTGTGGTCGCGGATGCGCACCCCGCTGAGCGTGATGGAGCCCATCTGGCAATCGATGAGTTCGTCGGGCCGGGTGAGCTTTTCCTCCAGCGCCGCCGCCAGGGTCACGATCTTGAAGGTGGAGCCGGGCTCAAAGACGTCGCTCACCGCGCGGTTCTTCAGCGCCTCTGGCGCCGCCTTCTGGAAGGTATTGGGATTGAAGGTGGGGCGGCTGGCCAGGGCCAGGATCTCCCCGGTGTGCGGGTTCTCCACGATGATGGTTCCGGACTCGGCGTGGGTCTGCTGCATGGCCGCTTCCAGCTCGCGCTCGGCAATGTACTGGATCTTCTCGTCCAGCGTCAGCACCAGGCTCTGACCCGGCTCGGGCTCGCGCTCCACCCGGCCGAACCAGCGGCGGCGGGCGTCGAGCGAGATCAGCATCTTCCCCGGCGCGCCCCGCAGCTTGGCTTCGTAGGAGCGCTCGATGCCGCCCAGGCCTTCGTCGTCCAGGCCCACGTAGCCCAGCGCCTGCGCCGCCAGATCCCGGTTGGGATAAAAGCGCTTCGACTCCTTCTGAAAGTAGATGCCGCGCAGGTTGAGCGCCCGGATGCGCTCGCTGGTGGGAGCGTCCAGCTTGCGCGCGATCCAGCAGAAGGCGCGCGAGGACTTCAGGCGGGTGAGGATTTCCTCGGAATCGGTGCCCAGGACGTTGGCCAACAGGGTGGCGGCGGTGGCCTGGTCGGGGATCTCGCTGGGCACGGCGAACACCGAGTCCACGCGGACCGACATGGCCAGCTCCTGGCCGTTGCGGTCGTAGATGACCCCGCGCTTGGGCGCGACCTCGATGGTGCGCTGCTGCTGGCGTTGGGCGCGCTGCGCAAACTCGCCGTAGTCGACGACTTGGAGTTGCACCAGGCGGCCGACGATGGCCAGCACCCAGAAGCACAGCATCCCTACCAGCAGGTACAGCCGCTGCGGTTGGCCGTTGGCCGGAGTGCCGGTTACCATGCTCTGCACCAAGATGAAGATGGCGGCCCGGATTGGCGGGCCGCCATGCTCTCGAACCAGCCTCGGACTCTGGTTGAAGTCAGACTGGAATCGCTTTGCTTTTCAGCAAACCTATTTACTGCGCCCCGGCGGTCCCGGGGGCCGTCGCCCGCGCCAGCTCCGGCGTGTTGCTATCCAGCACCGGCTCCAGGCGCTGTACCTGGCCCGCCTGAGGCGAGCCCAGACCCATCTGCCGCGCCAGGGCGTCGATACGCTCCGGACTGCGCAGGGAGGCGTCCTCCATCTGCAGCGCCCGGTTCAGTTCGCCCAACGAGTCGCGCTGCGACTTCATGGCCTCGATGCGGTATCCGTACTCGACCGCGCTGAAGTGCTGCCAGGCGTACACCATCACCAGCAGGAACAGCACGCAGGCGGCGGCGAAGAACTGCGCCATCTCCCGGTTGCGCCGGTGGTCGGCCACCGCCACCAGCCGCGAGTTGTCGATGGGCTTGAAGAAATAGATCTCCGGGGTGCCGCCGCGCGGCAGGCGCCTCGGACTCGCGGCCGCCAGAGCCGGGGCCGCCATCAAGCCACCTCGAACAGCTGGTCGGCGTAGCGGGACTGGTACGCGTAGGTGGCGTGCCTGTCCACCCGCACCGGCAGCTGCTGTACCTCCTGGGACCGCGCTTCCACGCGCTCCACGTTCTTCATCAGATCCTCGATCAACGTTCCTGTGTACATCGCCTTTCACCTCCGTCTTTCTCCCTGCCAAACCCTACCGGGGCGACATCGAATCGGTAGGTTGTGCTGCCTCCGCCGCGCCTTGCGGCCCGCCGGAGACCCCAGGTGGGGAGTTTCGCCCTTGTCAGAGAGGACGATGCCGCCCCGGAAGCCCTGTTCCCGCCCGAAGGCGGGGAAACTTTTTGCGGCCCGTCTACAGTCGCTCCGCCGCTCGCAGCTTCACGCTGCGGGCCCGCGGGTTGCGAGCGACCTCTTCGGCTCCCGCCGTTACCGGCTTGCGCGTCAGCACCCGGTAGAGGCCCTGTTTCGCGCCCTCGCGCAGGGCGTCTTTTACCCTGCGGTCCTCCAGCGAGTGGAAGCTCAGGATCACCAGCCTTCCACCCCGCTTGAGCACCCGGGGCGCCGCTTCTAGCAGCGCCTCCAGGTCTTCCAGCTCTTGGTTTACGAAGATTCGGATTGCCTGAAAGGTGCGCGTCGCGGGATGCAATCGCCCGGATTTCATTGGCCGGGCAGCGGCCGATATGACTTGTGCTAGATGAGCGGTACTTCTTATCGGCCGCGCCCGAACAATGGCTCTGGCGATTCTCCGCGACCTCCTTTCATCACCGAATTCGTAAATCACATCGGCAAGATCACTCTCGCCCATGCGATTTACCACTTGTTCGGCGGTGCGCTCGCTGTGCGGGTCCATCCGCATGTCCAGCGGGCCTTCCGCCTGAAAGCTGAATCCCCGCGCCGCGTCCTTGAGCTGCAGTGAACTCATCCCCAGGTCGGCCAGCAGCCCGTCGGCCGAAGCCTCCGGGAGCAGCTGTTCCAGTCCGGCGAACGAGCCTTGCTCCAGCCTGACCTCCGGCCAATCTTCCCCGGCCGGGGCCAGACGCGTACGCGCGATCTCCAGTGCCTGCGGATCCTTATCGACGCCAATCAAACGTCCCCGTGCGCCCAGGCGTCTTGCGATTTCTAAGCTGTGCCCGCCCAGGCCCACGGTGGCGTCCAGATAAGTACCGCCACCCTGGATAGCTAAAAAGCCGATCGCTTCTTGTAAAAGAACCGAAGCATGGCCAACTTCCTCTTCCCTGCCATGCCCGCCCCGCTCGGGGGCGTCTCCCAAATCCCCAAACTCTTGCGCCACTAGATGCCCAGTTCGTCGAGTGTCTTCTCATCCTCGGCCGTGAACGGGTTCTCTGCCATCTCCTTGCGGAACGCTTCCATGTTCCGCACTTCCAGGTGGTTCAGCATGCCTAGCACCGCCACTTCCCCCTTCAACTGCGCGTCCTGGCGCAGCAACGAGGGCAGCAGCAGACGGCCCTGGCCGTCGATCTCCACCGCCTGGCCGTAGTAGTTGGTGCGATTCAAAAGCTTCTTCTTGGCGGGGTTGAAGTTCGAGAGGCGCGCCAGCTTCTCCTCGATGCGCTGCCATTCCTCGAAGGGGTAGACCTGCGCCCGCTGCCCGTCCACGCTGGTGATGTAGAAGTCCTCGCCGTACTTCTCCTCGATCACGCGCTTGAACTCCGCCGGGACCTTGAGCCGGCCCTTTTCGTCGACCCGGGTTGGATGGTTGCCGCGAAACATGGTTTTTTCCCCGTCTTCCGGGGTCCTTCCGGCTGCGATGAGCCGCTATCACTCCTGCCAGGGAGGCGAACGCCGTGAGTACCTCCGCTGCACTTGGTTCATTGGCGTCGTTATTTGGGGTTTTCTTCTTCATTCCCTGGTACTATGCCGCTCCAGAAACGAAGGCCCTAAACGCCTTGAAACCCTTGAGTGCCGACCACTTTGGGCCACTAAGTTCCACATCCTACACCCAAGTCGTTGACTGTCAATATGTTTTTTAAAGGTATTAGGCGCCCCACCAGCCTGGGCAGCCAAAGCGCGAGGACTCGCGCTTCCCTTCCCCGCGACCACTAGGAATGGGGTTTACTTGGCTGGTGCGCCCGTAATACTGTGCTTCAGCCTAGGAGTCCCGATGAAGACCTTAGTGAGAATTGTAGGCTTTTCCCTGCTCTTGGCGGGGGTGGCGGTGCTGTCCTATTCCGAGGGGCGGCAGCACGAGCGCGACGAAGCGGAGCTGATGCGCACCGATCGCGACTTCGAGCGGGTCACCGCCGAGCGCGGCGCCGCCGGCTTCGCCTCCTTCTTCGCCGAGGACACGGTCATCATGCGTGACCAGCCCGTGGTCGGGCCCAAGGCCATCGAGGAGGCGCGCAAGCCCTTCTTCGCCACTCCCGGCAACCGCCTGCAGTGGAAGCCGACCGAGGCGGAGTCCGAGCGCGACCTGGGCTGCACCCTGGGCCGCTACCAGATCACCCGGGTGGACGAAAAGGGAGAGAAGACCATCAGCCACGGGACTTACTTGACCGCCTGGCGCCGCCAACCGGACAAGTCCTGGAAGGTGATCTTTGACGGCGGCATGCCCGACCCGCCGACAGCGGCCAAGCCGTAGCCAACGCCGCTCCGGATATAATGTCGCCCTAATGGCGTTCGCCTAGAAGCGCTGCCGGACTCGAGAACTGGGATTCCGGGGCGGAAAAGTAAGGGCGGAGGACGCCCCATTTGACAACGCCCGACCGTGGGCATAATGTCGATATGAGTGAGCAGTTTCTCTCCCTCTTCAGGTCCTCTGAACTAAGTCAGCCTATCTGAAGTCCTCCCTCTTAGACGCACCCCGGGCCGTGAGTGGCCGTGGTTTCTTATAATTCATCCCCTGAGAACGCTGGCCTATGAACTGGTCGTGGCGCCCTTCGTGCGACTCTGGCGGAGGGGACTGGGAGGCAGGCCCGCTCCCGCCCCGCAAAGTTCCAGCCGTGGCGGCTCCGGGCAGCAACGGGAACGGCGGTTCCGGCACCGCGGCCCGATCAAGGA
>DASYVL010000186.1 GCA_035937135.1 Terriglobales bacterium | reverse complement strand
CCACCACCGACTCGAACCTGCGCGAGCGGAACTTGCCCCGGAGCTGCGGGATGATGCAGAAGGTGCAGGGATGGTCGCAGCCCTCGGCAATCTTGATGTAGGCCGAGGAGCGCGGCGTGGCCAGCATCCGCGGCGTGGTCTCGTCATAGAGGTAATTGGGAAGATCGGCGAGCGCGCCCTCCCAGGCGTCGCGCCGGAAGCGCCCGCTCTGCTCCCGCGCCTCGCCCTCGGGACGCGACGGGAGGACCACAAACGGGCCGTGTGGCACAGTCTTGCTCGGCTGTGCGATTCCTGCGGCTTTCAGAATGTCTTCCAGCTCCCCCGTGCCCACCACCGCATCCACTTCCGGGATGTTCTTCTGGATCTCGTTGCGATAGCGCTCCACCAAACACCCGGCGACGATGAGCTTCCGGGCCCGTCCCCCGGGGTTCGAAGGAGAAGCCTTGTGCGCGGCCATCTCCAGGATGGTGTTCACCGACTCCTGCTTGGCGGTTTCGATGAACGAGCAGGTGTTGACCACGATGACGTCGGCGTCTTCCGCGCGCGTGGTGATCTCGGCTCCGCCCGCCGCCAAAAGACCCATCATCACCTCGCTGTCCACCAGGTTCTTGGGACAGCCCAGGCTGACGAAGCCCACCCGCACGGGTTTCGTCGTGCGGCGGCTCTCGGCCGCGGAGCTCCCGCAAGTTTCTGCCGTGATTTCGTCAACTGGCATAGAATCTATCGATTCTAGCATCCGGTCCCTGAGGCCATTGGCGCGGCTAGCGCCCGGAGCGAATCGACTGGTACAGCTCAGGAAGTCGCTGTGCGTCTTCTGCCGAGTCGCCGAATCTTGCGCGCTCGTAGCGCAAGATGAAGGCCTCGACCGAGCGGCGCACCTGCGGATCGTCGATGGTGATCAGGAACTCTTCCGGGGTCTGCGCCGGAGCCCGGGGCCACCCGCGCCGGGCCAGCGACCGCGTCATGCGCTCGTACCAGATGCTGGCCGCGGCTTGCGGGGCGCGCGCCGGACGCCGCGCCAGCCATTGCCGTCTTCCGCCGCGCCACAGCTTCCGCGCGTTGATCAGGAGCAGCAGTCCGGAGAGCCCGATGACGCCGCGCAAGCCCCACTCCCGCGGCTGCTCCTGCGCTCGCCGCCGCGTCTGGCGCGCCGCTTCCAGCAGCTCCGAGTATTTCCGCTTCGCCCACTGCTGCAAGCTCAGGAAGTACTGCCGGCCACTCACGGTCATGTTCTGGCCCAGCGTGTTCTGGTGGGAGAAGTCGTAGTTCACCACCCACTCACGCCAGAATTCGCTCATGGCGTCGAAGTACAGGAGCATCCGCTGCCAGCCGCCGGCCAACGGGTGGTTGGAGGCGGGTGTGGGATCGAAGGCCACCCAGCCCTGTCCGGGGAAGTAGGCTTCCACCCAGGAGTGCGCATCGCGCGCCCGGATGATGTAGCTTCCGGTCAGGTCGTTGAACTCGCCGGTGCGGAATCCGTTCACAATGCGCGACGGGATTCCCAGTTCCCGCAGCATCAGGGCCATGGACGAAGCAAAGTACTCGCAGTGTCCTTCCTTGCGCTCGAAGAGGAAGTTGGCTACCGGGTCGCGGGGCGGAGTCGCGGGAAGCTGGAGCGTGTAGCCGTAGCGCGCTTGCAGGTGGAGCTCAAGGGCGCGCGCGCGGTCGTAATCGTTGGTGGCCTTGGCGGTGACCTGACGTGCGAGGGGAGGGATGCGCGCGTCCATCTTCGCCGGCAGCTGCAGGTAGCGCTCCTGGATCTCCGGCGGAAGCTCGCCCGCCGCGGCCCGCAACACCGTCGCCGACGGCGTCCGCAGGTTGGAGACTGCTTCGTAGGCGTTGATCACGCGGTAGCGGTCGCTATTAAAGACCGCCCCCGTGTCATCGTCCACCGCGATGTTGCGGTAGTTGACATAGAGGACCTGGGCGATGGGGGCCAGGAAAAATACGTCGCTGCCCAACATGGGCTCGGTGACCACCCGGTAGCGGATCTGGAAAGCAGGACGGGTCTGGAGGTACTCCGCGGGCGCGGGGGCGTCCGCCAAAAGCTCAAAGCGGCCGCCGGGCTGCGAGAGCACACGGCGATCGCGATCGCGCCTGTTGTTGAACCAGCGGTGGCCGTCGAAGGTCGACAGGGCCACGCCGCGCCACTTCAGGTCGTAGGCGCCCTGGCTGTCGTCCGCGATGCGGATGTGCATCACCACCTGGCTCGACTGCTGAATCTCCCCGATCTGTCCCAGCCGGACCTCGTCGCTGAAGCCGCTGGCCAGCTCGTTGCGCGGGGCGTAGGCGGTCAGGTACCCCGCGGTGATGCGCGGCAGCACGAAGAAGATCCCCGCCGCGCCCAGGAGGATGGCCACCATCAGCGCCAGCGAGGTGGTGGAGAGCGACCAGGGCATGCGGCGGCGGAGTTCGGCGGGTTCGCGGGCGCGTCCCGAGGCCTCCGCCCCGGAGCGCTTCATCTCCATGCTCACGAAGGTCGTCACCGCCAGCAGCGCGAACAGGCTGAAGGCCGCCAGGAACAGGCTGTCCACGGTGAGCACCGCCGCCATCAGCACCATGCCGAACGAGAGCGCCGCCAGATAGAGGTGGTCGCGATAGCGCTCCACCGAAAAAATCTTCACCGCCATGATGAGCAGGATGAGGTGGACCGTCGCCGTGAGGAAGCTGTCCGAGATCAGGAAGAAGTCCGCCAGGTAGAAGACCACATAAACAAAGGTGAGGTAGTTGGTCCAGCGCACCGGGATCACCGGCGTCCGCCCCTTGAGCAGGAGGTATCCTCGCAAGGCCAGCGCCGCGGCGAAGAACACGACCGAGAGGGCGTCGAGCTTTCCCGTGCTGGCCAGAGTGGCGAAGCCGGTGACGATCAGCAGGTAGAGCGAGATCTCGTAGTAGCGCTCGATCACGCTCTGGCCCAGGCTCGCGGGCGCGCTGGTTTCCGGCGGCATCGAAGGAGATTGTAGTCCCTACGCCCGCGGCAGGCGCGGGGTTCGGCTCGGCCGATCCCCGATCGCCCGATGCTAGAATGTCCCGTCAGGCATTGGGCCCCGCGCGATGCAATCCCGCCAATCCCGCCAGGTCCGGAAGGAAGCAACGGTAACGGGCTCGTGCGTGTGCAGCGAGTGTCCCGGTGCCTGGCCTAGTTTCCCAGACCCGCGTCCACCGGAATCAGCCTGAGAAATTGTTTTTCCCGGCTCCGTAGTCCAGAATAGCGGTCGCATCACCGGAGAATTCATTTGCCACGGGCGAAGATCACCGCTCTCGGGACCTACGTCCCGCCCCGCCTTTTGACCAACGCCGACCTGGAGAAGATGGTCGAGACCTCCGACCAGTGGATCCTGGAGCGCACCGGCATCCGCCAGCGGCACATCGTGGACAAAGGGATGGCCACCTCCGACCTGGCACTGGAGGCGGCGCGGCGCGCGCTCGCCCAGCGCGGCATCCCCGCAACCGAGATCGAGGCCATCCTCGTGGCCACCGTCACTCCCGACATGTTTTTTCCCGCCACCGCCTGCATCCTCCAGGACAAGCTGGGCGCGGCCGGCGCCTGGGGATTCGACGTCTCCGCCGCCTGCTCCGGCTTCCTCTACGCCCTGCAGACCGGGGTGCAGTTCATCCAGACGGGCGCGCATAAGAAGGTGCTGGTCATCGGCGCCGACGTCATGTCCTCCATCATTGATTACACCGACCGCGCCACCTGCGTGATCTTCGGCGACGGCGCGGGCGCCATCCTGCTCGAACCCGCCCTCGAAAAGGACGGCAAGGACGGCGCCTGCTACTTCATGGACTTCATCCATGAAGTGGACGGTTCCGGCGGCTGCGCCCTCTACATGCCCGGCGGCGGCAGCCGCAATCCTTCGACCCATGAGACCGTGGACAAGAACATGCACGTCGTCCACCAGGACGGTGGGGCGGTCTTCAAGTACGCCGTGCGCAAGATGACCGAGGTCTGCGAGAACCTGCTCAAGCGCAACGGCTTCACCGGCAAGGACGTGAACTGCTTCATTCCCCACCAGGCCAACGGGCGCATCATCACCGCCACCGCCGATCGCGTCGGCCTGAACCCCGACCGCGTCATCATCAACATCGACGAGTTCGGCAACACCACCGCCGGCACCATCCCGCTGGCCATGCAGACGGCACTCGACCAAGGCAAGCTGAAAAAGGGAGACTTAGTGCTTCTAGCCTCCGTGGGAGCAGGATTTACGACCGGCGCCACGCTGCTGCGCTGGGCCTACTAACCTCTGTTTGTCATCCTGAGCGAGACGCCTCTTACTTGTGTCGAGCGAAGGATCTAGGCGAGCGACCGCGCGGGTGCGCGACGCGAGCATCCTCTTAGGGAAGACGCGGAGCCAGTACTAGAGCTTCTTCTTCTGCTCTCGGTCCTTCGCCGCATCCAGCGGACGCTGGGGCTCGGTCATCCTCGCCGGGTCGAGGATCTCGGCAATCTCTTTCTCCGACAGCAGTTTCTTCTC
>DASYVL010000185.1 GCA_035937135.1 Terriglobales bacterium | reverse complement strand
GGAAGAGCTTGGAGTGCTCGCCCACCGCGTCCGCGAGCGCGCGCTCGCAGTCGTCGAGCTCCTGGGCGAGCCCCGATCTGGAGGCGAAAAACAGGTTGGAGTGCGTGTAGGTGTGGTTGCCGATGACGTGTCCCGCCTGGGCGACGGCGCGCGCGATCTCCGGTCGCTCGGCCACGAAGCGCCCAATCATGAAGAAGGTGGCCTTCACCCCGTGTTTGGCCAGCACATCGAGCAGCCGCAGGGTGTGCGGGTCGTTGGGACCGTCGTCGAAGGTGAGGGCAAGCTGGCGCGAGCCGGGGCCGGCGGCGACGAAGGTCCTGCCAAAGAGCTGCGAGCGCGGGCTGACCGCGCCGTAGGAGATGGCACCCGCGGCGCCTGCCAGCGCCACCGCCCCGCCAATCGCTGCTTCCAGCATCGCACCGATTGTAAAGAAGCCCTCAGCATTCAGCCATCCGCATTCGGTAAACAGCGGCCGGGCTGAGTAATGATGGCGGGTTGTTGAGTGCTGCACCGTTTACTCATCCCGCAATTGTGCGGGCGGCGATTGCGGGATATGCTGCCCTGAGTCGTCGAGGGTCATGGCCAACTTTTTCGAGCTGCCCCGTTACATCGCCATCGAAGGTCCGATCCGCGTGGGCAAGAGCACGCTGGCGGGGATCATCGCCGAGCGGCTGCACGCGCAGCGCGTGGGCGAGCCGGAAGACAATCCCTTCCTCGGCGCCTTCTACGAGGGCGAGCCCGGAGCCGCCTATCAGGCACAGTTCGCCTTTCTCATCCAGCGCTTCGAGCAGTTGAAGGCGCTCGAGGTGGGGCCCAACACCCGCAAGACCATCGTCGCCGATTACATCTTCGAAAAAGACAAGCTCTTCGCCTGCCTCAACCTCAACGACACCGAGCTGGTCATCTACAACCGCTACTACGAGCACTTCCGCGCGCAGCTGCCCACGCCCGACCTGGTCATCTATTTGCAAGCCACGCCCGAGGTGCTGAAGAAGCGGCTGAAGAAAAAGAATGCCCCCGACGAGCGTTCCATCAGCGACGACTACATCGAGGAAGTGGCCAAGGCCTACGACCACTTCTTCTTCCATTACTCCGCCTCGGACCTGCTGGTGGTGAACACCTCGGACATCGACTTCGTGGACCGCCACGAGGACTTGCAGGAGCTGCTCCGCCGCCTGACCGAGCCCATCAAAGGCACGCAGTACTTCCTGCCGCTGGGATCGTCAGAAGCCGCCAGCGCGTAATCCCTCTTAGGCGATTCTCTGTGCCGCCCCTCCGGGGCTTCCGCGTTTTCTGGGCACGGTTCCCAGGGCTCACGCCCTGGGCTAATCTATGCCGGCCCTGCGGGCCTGGGCTTCCGGTCTTGCAGCGCCGGACGGAGTCGCGCAGCAATCCTGTTAGGGGTAGAATGGGCCTTGTACAGGCGGTATCCGCCTAGGCGGAACTGCACTGGAGGAACCGTGAGCCTCACTTCCGAGAAGCCTCGGGGCGACTCTCGTCCCAAGGTCACAATCGAAACCATTCAAGAAAAGAAGCAGCGGCGGGAGCCCATCACCTGCCTGACCGCCTACGACTATGCCTCGGCGCGCCTGGTGGATGAGGCCGGCGTGGACACGATCCTGGTGGGCGACTCCCTCGCCATGGTGATGCTGGGCTACGAGAACACCCTGCCCGTCACCATGGAAGAGATGCTGCACCACACCCGCGCCGCGCGCCGCGGGGTGAAGCGCGCGCTGCTCATCGCCGACATGCCATACGCCTCCTTCCACATCTCGAAGAAGGAAGCGGTGCGCAACGCCGCCCGCTTCGTCAAGGAAGCCGGCGCGGAGGCGGTGAAGATCGAAGGCGGCACCAAGCGCGTGGCACTGGTCCAGCGGCTGCTCGACGCCGAGATTCCTGTGATGGGACACATCGGGCTGACGCCGCAATCCATCCACGCCATGGGCGGCTACAAGGTGCAGGGCAAGACCCTGGCGGCGGTGGAGCAACTGATGCGCGACGCGGTGGCGCTCGATCGCGCCGGCGTTTTCTCCATGGTGCTCGAAGGCATCCCGCGCGAGGTCGCGGCCATGATCACCGCCGAGGTCTCGGCGCCCACCATCGGCATCGGCGCGGGACCGGATTGCGACGGCCAGGTGCTGGTGCTGCACGACATCCTCAACCTGACGTTTGCGCCGCCGGCCAAGTTCGTCCGCCGCTATGCGGACGTGGCGGGCGCGATCTCGAAGGCGGCGCGCGACTTTAAGGATGACGTCGAGAGCGGACGCTACCCTGCGGAGGAGGAGTCCTACCACTTGCCTAAGGAGACGCAGTCGGCGCTGGAGCAGATCTCGGTGCGGAAGAGAGCGATGGCAAGGTAAAGGGACCGTGTGGACGCGGGCGACCTCGCCCGCATGACGCGGCCGGGTCGGCCGCATCCACACAACCAAGAGCCACCCGATGAAAATCCTCCACACCATCGCCGAGATGCGCGCTGCCTGCGCCGAGGCGCGCCGCGGCGGCAAGCGCCTGGGATTTGTCCCCACCATGGGCGCGTTGCATGAAGGACACCTCTCGCTGGTGCGCGCGGCGCGGGCAAGATGCGACGCCGTCGCCGTATCCATCTTCGTCAACCCCACGCAGTTCGGTCCCAGCGAGGACTTTTCCAAATACCCGCGCAGCTTTGGGCACGACAGCGAGATGCTGGAGGCCACGGGCGTGGACCTTCTCTTCGCGCCCAGCGTCGAGGAGATGTATCCGAAGGGCGCGGTTACCTTCGTCACCGTGGAAGGCTTGAGCGAGAAGCTCTGCGGGCGCTCGCGCCCGGGGCACTTCCGCGGCGTGACCACGGTGGTCAACAAGCTCTTCAACATCGTCCACCCCGATTTGGCGTTCTTCGGCCAGAAGGACGCGGCGCAGGCGGTCATCGTCCGCAAGATGGTGCGCGACCTGAACCTGCCGGTCGAGATCGCCGTCTGCCCCATCGTGCGCGAGGCGGACGGGCTGGCCATGAGCTCGCGCAACGCTTACCTCGACGCCGAGCAGCGGCTCTCGGCCACCGTGCTCCATCGCGCGCTGATGCAGGTGCAGTCGCTGGCAGAGAAGGGCGAACGCCGGGCGGCGACGCTCATTGACGCGGCACAGCGCGTCTTCCGCGAAGAACCCGCGGTGCGCGTGGACTACGTGGAGATCGTGGACAACGAAACGCTCGACCCGGTGGCGGAGGTCTCGCGCGGGGCGCTGGTGGCGGTGGCAGCGTTCGTGGGTTCGACAAGGCTCATCGACAACATCCTGCTGGCCGGACGATAGGTCTTCACCACGGAGAAAATCTAGCTAGAAACACATTCACTTCCCGCGAGGATGTAGCGCAGCTTTTCCGTGGTTGCCTTCCTGATGCCGATGCGCGGGGTGCGCCGGATGCGCCGTGGGCTGAAGCCGTCTTCGGCGATCCAGAGGCCGGAGCGCGGCGAGGTCAGGTCCTTATCATTGTCGCGGGCGCGGGTGATGCCCATCGCCTGGCAGAGGCGGCCGGGGCCGGTGGTCAGCTTCTTGCTTGCGGCTCTGCCATCGTCCGAGCGCAGGCCGCGCGCCCGCGCCATCTCTTCGAGACCCCCCAGTGGCTCGAGCGCCCGGATGAGGACGCATCCCGCCTCGCCCTTCGGCTGGCAGGAGACATTCAGGCAGAAGTGGTTCCCGTAGATGAAGTAGACGTAGGCGTGTCCGGGCGGGCCGAAGAGGACGCGGTTGCGCGCCGTTACTCCGGCGGCGGCGTGCGCTGCGGGATCGCCCTTGCCCAGGTAGGCCTCGACCTCGACGATGCGGCCTACGAGCACTTTCTTTCCCCGGTTCCGGATGAGGAGTTTGCCCAGCAGGTCGCGGGCGACGCGGCGCGGATTGCGGGAGAAGAAGGAGCGAGGGAGGGGGTAGAGAGGCACCTGCTCAGAATAGCTCAGCGCAACGCCATCAGCGTCCGTGCCCGGCTCGACGAAACGCAAGGTCCTTCGCCCGTCGTGGCGGGCTCAGGATGACAACTGTGAGCGCCACACAAGGGGATAGGGCTCCCTCGCCGCGCTCGGGATGTAGAAAACAAAACGCACAGGCTTACGGAGCCTTCTTCGCCGCGGGCTTCCCTGCCGGCTTCGCCGCCGCCTTCTTTTTGGCCGCGATCCAGTTGTCGACGTTGCGCTCGACGATATCCAGCGGCACGGCGCCCGAGCCCAGCACCACGTCGTGGAACTCGCGGATATCGAACTGGTCGCCCAGCTCCTTTTTGGCGCGGGCGCGCAGCTCCTTGAACTTGAGCTCGCCGATCTTGTAGGCCAAGGCCTGACCGGGCCACGCGATGTAGCGATCGATCTCGTTGACCACGTCCAGCTCCTGCTTGGGAGCGTTCTCCATGAAGTAGTCGATGGCCTTCTTCCGGTCCCACTTCATGGTGTGCATGCCGGTATCCACCACCAGGCGGACGGCGCGCCACATCTCGTAGGTGAGCTGGCCGAACTTGTCGTAGGGGTCCTTGTACAGGCCCATGTCTTCGCCCAGGGACTCGGCGTACAGGCCCCAGCCCTCGGCGAAGGCGGTGTAGCCGCCGTAGCGGCGGAAGTTGGGAATCTCGCCCAGCTCCTGCGCCAGCGCGATCTGCAGGTGGTGACCGGGGACGCTCTCATGCAGGGAGAGCGCCATCATCTCCCACTTGGGGCGCGCCTCCGGCTTGTAGAGGTTCACGTAGAAGGTGCCAGCGCGCGAGCCGTCGGCGGCGGGCTGCTTGTAGTAGGCGGTGGTGGTATCGGGCGCGACGGCGTCCGGGATGGGCTCCACGCCGTAGGTCGTGCGCGGCAAGGTCTTGAACTCCTTCACCAGCTTGGGATCGATGGTCTTGGCCAGGGCGCGGTAGGCCTCCAGCAGTTCGTCGCCCGTCTTGTAATAGAACTTGGGATCGGTGCGCAGGTAGGTGAAGAACTCCTGCCGCGAGCCCTTGAAGCCCACCTGGTCCATCACGCCCTGCATCTCGGCGCGAATGCGGGCCACCTCGCTCAGTCCCAGATCATGAATTTGCTGCGGCGTGAGGTTGGTGGTGGTGAAGCGGCGGGCGCGGGCGGCGTACATCTCCTGGCCCATGGGCATCTGCCATGCGCCCACCTGGTCGAAGCAGGCAGGGTAGTACTCCTCGGTGAAAAACTTCTTGAACCTCTGGAACGCAGGGACGATGCCCTCGGCGATGGCCTGCTTCGCCGCGGCGCGGAGGCGCTCCTGGTCGGCAGCGGGGATGGATTTGGGGAACTCGCGGAAGGGCTTGTAGAAGGGGCTCTCGGCCGGGTCGTTCACGATCTGCTTGTCGATCTGCGCTGGGATGCGCTGCATGATGATTTTCGGATGCACCATGCGGACTTTGATTCCCTCGCGCATCAGGTCCATGTTCTGGTCGAGGTAGGCGGGGAAGGCTTTGAGGCGCGCCAGCCAGTCGTCGTAGTCCTTAACCGTGTCAAAGCGCAGCAGGTCGGAGATCTCGTTGTCGGTCTGCGGCCCGCCGCGCTGGTTCAGCGGCACCAGGTACCACTGGTATTTGTGCTCGGCGGCGTCCCGCTCGTAGTCCTTCTGGAAGAGGTCGTAGTTGAGCTGGTCGGCCGCGGAGAGCTGCGCGCGGTCGATGTGCTTCAGCTGATCCAGCACCGCGAGACCGTGCTGGTGGCTGCGCTCGATGGCCGCCAGGCTCCTGTCGTCCCAGCGGTCGTTCCAGCGGCGGTCGCCGAGCTGAGAGGCCCAGGTGGGGTTCTCCTGCATGGTGTAGTCCCACTCGGCGGCGAAGAGCTTGTGCAGGGCTTGAGTTGCGGCGGTGGCGCTGTTTCCCGTCGCTGGCGCCGCGGCTTCTTTACTGGCGGCGAGCGCGGTGGCGCAGAGCCATGTGGTTAGAAGGAACAGGGTCATTGCCGCAAGTGGGTGTCGCATGGAGGCCTCCAAATGGATGGGAATCAGTGGGACAGGATACAACGACGGGCGGGAAGGGGAAACGTCAACGTGATGACTTACGAACGTTCCCTTAATTCTCCCTTTCTAGGACCGCTTTGACATTCAACTGTGAGCCAGTCTGCACGGTGAGTTCTCGATCCCAACCTTTGTAACCCTGCATAGCAACTCGAACCCTGTGCTTTCCGGCGTTCAGTCTGAGGATCGCTGGCGCGTTTCCCACGAAGGCCCCATCGGCGTACACATCAGCCCCGTCAGGTGCAGAAGTCACTGTTACCGTGCCTGTCTGCTGGGAATCACTCGGTGCGGCGCTTTTCTGTGAACCCTCCGAGGTATCTGGCGACTCACCGTCGGCGGGGGCCTGCGCCAGAAACTTCAGCGCATCTTCCATGGCCATGTGATGCGACTTCCGGTAAGTCCACCAACTCTCGTGGTGCGTGTAATAGACAGGCTTGGGCTGGTAAGCCTTATCACCTTGGGCTCGTTTGACGTCTGCCGCTCGGAAGATTGACAGATACACGCGCTCGCTTTCCAGCGGTTGAGCGACTC
>DASYVL010000184.1 GCA_035937135.1 Terriglobales bacterium | reverse complement strand
CGTGCATGCCGCTGTACATGGGGTACGTCCCGGTGAAGATCACCGCATGCGACGGCAGGGTGATGGGCACCGGCGTGTACGCTCGCTCGAAGCGCACGCCCTCGGCCGCCAGTTGATCGAGGTTGGGGGTCTCGGCCGCCTTGTATCCGTAGCAGCCCAGGTGGTCGGCGCGCAGCGTGTCGATGGTGATGACAACCACGTTGATGGCAGGCGGCGGCGCGGCCGCATGACCCACGGCGGTGGCGAGCAGAAGGACAACGAGAGAGGTCGCGGACCGGAAGCGGAAGCGCAGATTCATTCAGCCCAAAATTATACTTGAGGCCGGCGTCCGAGGTTTTCGCTCCCGGCGCCTGTGCTAGGCTGGCGGAGTGATGCGACTCCGCGGCCAGCTCTTGCTGATTCTCCTCCTGCTCCCGGCCGCTGCCCTCGCTGCCCAGCCCTCCTCCGCCCCCGACGTCTTCCTCATCACCATAGACACGCTGCGCGCTGATCACGTGGGATGTTATGGCGACTCCAGCATCCGTACGCCCGCTCTCGACCGGCTTTGCCGCGAGGGCATCCGCTTCTCCCGCGCCTTCACTCCCAGCCCCATCACCAATACCTCCCACGCCAGCATCCTGACGGGCTTGAACCCCAGCCGGCACGGCGTCACCGATTTCGGCGTGCCGCTGGCGGCTTCGCACCGCACTTTGGCTGAGCTGCTCAAGACCAAGGGCTACCACACCGCCGCCTTCATCGGCGCGGTCATTCTGGACAGCAACGGCCTCGCCCCCGGCCTCGACCGCGGCTTCGACTTCTACGACAACTTTCCCGCGAACGCTCCCGCCGCCTCGCATTGGGGACGGGTGGAGCGCCGCGGCGGCGACGTGGTTCGCCGCGCCCAGCGCTGGCTCACCACCCACCGCACCGGCCCGCGCTTCGTCTGGGTACACCTTTACGATCCGCATGACCCCTACGAGCCGCCCCCGCCGTTTGACGCCCAGTACCGTGGCCGTCCCTATGACGGCGAGATCGCCTACGCCGATTCCGCCCTCGGCCAGTTCCTCAGCTTCCTCGACCGCAACGGCTGGTACCGCGACGCGCTCATCATCGTGGTCGGCGACCACGGCGAGGGTCTGGGCGAGCATCAGGAGGAGACCCACGGCATCTTCCTTTACGACTCCACGCTGCACGTCCCGTTGATCGTCAAGCTGCCGGGCGGCCAGAGCGCGGGCGAGGAACTGGGCAATCAGGTGCGCACCACGGACATTCTGCCCACCGTCCTCGACCTGGTCGGCTTTCCCGCCAGCGCGGAGTTCGACGGCGAGCCGCTGCAGCCGCTTTGGGAGGGGCGGAAGGAAGCCGAGCGCCTCGCGCCCGGCGAGACCGACTACCCGCTGCGCTTCGGATGGGCGCCGCTGCGCTCCCTGCGCGCCGGCGGATACAAGTTCATCGAGGCTCCGCGTCCGGAGTTCTACGACCTGCGCGCCGACGCGGGCGAACTCCGCAACCTCTACGAGCCCTGGAACGAGCGAGTACAGAAACTGCGCGCGCAACTGGCCGAGATCCGCTCTCGCGCGCCGCAGTCCCAGCCGCCCGCAGCCGGCGCCGTGAATCCCCTGACCCTCCAGGAGCTGAAGGCGCTCGGCTACCTGGGCACCGACCCCGGCTCCACCGCCGTCCCCGAGCCCTCGCTCCTGCCCGATCCCAAGGACAAGATCGTGCTGCAAAACCTGCTGCACAGCGCCATGTTGGCCGACGAGGAGGGCCGGCCCGCGGAGGCGCGCACCGCGCTGCAGAAGGTGGTGGAGGCGGATCCGAAGTCGGCCGTGGCCCGGTTGCAGCTTGGCCAGATCGAGCTCAAGGAAGGGAACTACGAGAAGGCGGCCGGCTATCTGGCCGAAGCTCGGGCGCTGCGCCCGCAGGATTCCGCCGCCGCCCTCTACCACGGCCAGGCGCTGGAGAAGTCAGGCAAACTCGCCGCCGCCGGCGAGGCCCTCGAAGACAGCCTCCGCCTCACTCCCGGCCAGTTCCCTGCACGCCAGCTTCTGGGCCGGATCTATCTGCAAATGGGAAACCTGAAGGCCGCGCAGGACCAGTTTGAGGCGGCGGTTTTTCTCGAGCCGAAGAACGTCGAGGGCAGGATGGAACTGGCCCGCGTCTTTCTCCAGGGCCAGCGCCCCGCCGACGCGCTCACCCAGCTCACGGCGGCGGCGCAGATCACGCCCGGGAATGCCGGCGTCCAGGAATTGCTGGCCCAGGTCTACACCGCCCTGGGCAAGGACGACCTGGCACGCAAAGCTTCGGCCCGCGCCGCAATTCTGCGCAAGAAAAAGGCACCCTGATCCAGGGCGCCTGTTTGCTTCAGTTTGTTTGTTGGCTATTTTCCTGCGCTCGCCGCCGCCCGGGCCGGCGCTGGCTCGAAGATCTCCGTGATCACCCGTCCCCGCATCTGCTTGGGCGGCTCGATGCCGTAGATGTGCAGCACCGTGGGCGCGATGTCGAATGCGCTCACCGTGAATCCCATGACCCGCATCCCCTTCTTGATCCCGGGGCCCATGGCGATGATGGAGCCGGGAACGTCGTCGCCGTCCTCAAAGTCATGCTTGGCGATGACCGGGGTGGTCTTCTCGTGGTCCATGTGCGCGTGAGGATTCTTCTCCTCGAACTCACGCAGCGGCTTGATCCCGTGGTCGGAGACGATGAACAGGTACGTGTTTTCGTCCACGTGCTTCAGGATGAGCCCCAGCACCTTGTCGAAGGCACGGTACTGGTCCGGGAAGGCCTGCACGTCCACCGTGGCCACCTTGGGGTCGTAGCCCACGTTGTGGGGCTGGATGGGATACAGCCAGTGCCCCACGCGGTCCTCGCAGGACTGCACCATCATGGTGAAATCGGTGGGATGCTTGGTCAGCAGATACTCGAACAGCTTCATCTGCTGCTCGCGGATGTTCTGCACACCCTCCAGCCAAGACTTCACCACCTGGGCTTCCTTGCCGTGTAAGTCCGCGGCGCTGGGCATGCGCGAGCAGTCGATGCGGAAGTCGCCCACATTCGCTTCCAGCTCCTGCACCAGGGCCTTGGGATACACCGGGTCGCCGCCTGCTACCTCCGAGAGCTTGGGCGCGCACAGCACACCATCTTCGCAATCCTTGCCGCGGGTGAGCATGCCGCTGATCATGTATCCGTTCACCGGCATCACCGGAAAGGTCGCCGGGACGTTCGCCATCCCGACCGTGACCCCGCTCTTAGACAGGATGGACCACAGGGGCTCGGTCTTCAGCATGTTGGTGTTTGCCGTCTGCCCACCCACGATGAAGCCGGTGATCCCGTTCTCGTCCGGCGGAGTGCTGGTGGCGATGGCCGTGTACACCTTGGGGCAATTGGGCGCGCTCAGGGTCTTCAACTTGCCGTGCACCCCGTTGTCGATCACCCGCGCCAGGTTCGGCATCTCACCGCGCAGCAAGAGCGGCCGCACGAAGTCCCACTCCATGCCGTTCACTCCCAGCACGATCACATGCGGCTTGGTGGATTTTTGGGTCGGGACGGCTTGCGGGGTCTCGGCCTGAAGCACCGAGGCCGCCAGTAGAATCACCAGCAGGCTGGCTGCGAGGGAACCGAGCTTCCGGGACATAACGAGGCCTCCACCGAAAGGGATTGACTCTGCAAT
>DASYVL010000183.1 GCA_035937135.1 Terriglobales bacterium | reverse complement strand
CGCGAAGGGAAAGCGGCAGCTCCGGCCCCACGATGCCTTTCTTGCCAAACGAACCCAAACCCCTCAGCGCTGGACGCCCTTCCCTCCGGAAGGGCGTCGTTTCTTGCGGGCTCAGGCCGCGGGCGGAGCGGGCGGAGGCGCAGCGGGAGCTAAGCTGAAGGCGCAGTAGGGGCAGACTCGCGCTCCGGAGGGCACGGGCCGGCCGCACTGCGGGCACAGCCGCAGCGGGTCCAGGCACATCATCACGATGAAGGCGATGAGCGCCCCCACGGGGTGAATGCCGAACCACATCCAGTGCGGCGAGCGGTGCTTCTTGTTCGCCGCCTTCACGCCGAACACGATCAGGCAAGCCCAGATCCCCAGAAAAATCAGCACCATGACGAGCACTGCGATGATGGCTACTGCCTGGCCTTGGTCATTCATGCTTTGTCTCCTCCACCAGAGCTTGAGAGCGGCTCGTAGTATCGCTCGCCGGCGCACCCGTGGCAAAGGATTTTTCCGTCGCGCTTCACTTCGCGGCGGAAATTGATGCCTTCGCCGCAGGCTTCACACACCACCCGCTCGGCCTTGTAGCCCGGAAACTCCTCCGGCGGCAGCGTGACCTTTACCGCCTGGCAATCGAACAGCTCGTCGTCCGGCATCTCGCGGTAGGCCAGCATCTGTTGCTGGTTCTTGTCCTCGAGTTCCGGATGCAGGGCCCGCGCCCGCGCCTTGGACGATTCCCGGGCCGCGATGCGTACCGCGCGGCCGGTGCTGACGTCCACGAAGGTGGCCGCCACTTTCCCCCAGTCGCGGAACTTCAGCGCCCGTTTGCCCAGGCGGCAGCCGGTGACCAGCGACACCGCGTCCGTGGCGCAGCGATCGATCTCCACGAAGGTCACCAGGCGCTTGCGGTCCGCGCCCCGCGGATCGGAGATTGCCAGCTTCTGCAGGCCCAGCATGGCCAGCCGGACGCCCAGCACCTGGCCGGCGCACAGGTGTCCGTGGGCAACTTCGGCGTCGCGCAGGTATTCGTCCAGGGTCTTCATGGATTCTCTTCCGCCTTCAGCTCCTCGTCGGGGGCGGGGTCCACGACGTGCCCGCACACTTCGAATGTGCGCCGCTCGCCGCCCTCAGACACAAGGGTCATTCGGGCGAGAGCAACAAGAGGACGCACGAACCGCGCGCGCATAGGCCCAAAGCCTAAACCTTGGTGCCCGAGGGCGCAACGGAACGGAGCAGAGGAAGCGGACGAGGAGGGGCGGGCCGGCTAGGGTTGGGTGGGGACCACGAAGCTGGTGAAGTGCTTCAGCCATTCGGCCAGCAATTGCTTCTGGGAAATCTGGGGGAGCTGCACGAAGCGGATCCCGGCGCGGGTCTGCTCGTCTGCCCATACCAACTCTCCGAAGCCTTCGATGGTCTTCTGGGTGCCGGGCAGGGGCAGGGTGATACGCATGGTGCGGCCGCCGGGCAGCGGCTCCGCCAAAATCACCGACATGCCGGTGTCACTCAGGTCGGTCACGATGGACTGGATCTGTGCTCCGCCCTCGAAGGTCAGCGAGGCGACCACCTGCAGGTTGTGGCGGTTCAGATTGCGGCGGTCGCGGCGCATGAGGTTGTGCGCCGCCCGCATGGTCAGCTTGGCGCGCTCGGGCGAGATGGGTTTGTGCACCACGAAGTTCGCGCCCATCTCGAACGCCGTCTTCAGGTGGGCGCGGCCGTCAATCAGCGCGAAGGTGACCATGTTCTTATTGGAGGCGGTGCGCCGCAGGGCCTTCATCACGTCGCCCGCGCCCCTCATCTCCATGTCCACGATCACCGCGTCGAACTTCTTGCGCGAGAACATCTCCATGCCGAACTCGAGCTCGGAGCAGACTTCCACTTCGACTCCCATTTCGTCCAAGAGCCGCCGCAGGGTTTGCAGCACCAGCGGGTCGCGGCAAAGCAGGAGTGATTTCAGCTTCATGCTGGACTTTTCTGGGGTTGCAGTTACGCCGCCGGCTGTGGCCGCAGAGAGAACGGCCAAGAGACGGTCTCGGTCAACCAATTTGGAGGAGCCAACCAATTTTCAATCCTTTTTGCGGGCTCTGGAAGGGCAGGGGGGGACCTTCGTCGGTCTGCAGAGTGCTTCGCTACAGCTAAAAATAATCCTTGGGGCTCGGGGTGTCAAGGGCCGGGGAGGGGTTTCTTCGCGGCGGGGGTGCAAAAGCCCTAAAATGGTCCTGCCCGCCGATGGAAACCACCTACAGCATCATCATTCCTGCCTATAACGAAGGCCAGCGGCTGGGTGCGACCCTCGACCGCGTCCTGGCCCACCTGGAGGCCTGCGGCTGGAAGGCCGAGGTGCTGGTGGTGGACGACGGCTCCACCGACTCGACCGCCGACCTGGTCCGCGAATACGCCCGGCGGCGCCCCACCGTCCGCCTGCTGCAAAACCCGGGCAACCGGGGCAAAGGCTACAGCGTGCGCAACGGCATGCTCCAGGCCTCGGGGGAGCTGCTGCTGTTCACCGACTCCGACCTCTCCGCGCCCATCACCGAGGCGGGGAAGCTGTTCGCGCGCATCGCCGCGGGCGCCGACGTGGCCATCGGCTCGCGCTGGCTCGACCCCGCCCTGCAGACCGCGCGCCAGCCCCTCTACCGCCAGTTGTTCGGGCGGATCTTCAACCTGCTGCTGCGCTTGATCCTGGGGCTGCGCTTCAAAGACACGCAATGCGGATTCAAGGCCTTCACCCGCCGCGCCGCCCAACTCATCTTCGCCCGCCAGCGCATCGAGCGCTGGGGCTTCGACCCGGAACTCCTCTTCCTTGCCGGCAAGCTCGGCCTGAAGGTCGAGGAGGTCGCGGTGGAGTGGGCGGACGATCCGCGCAGCAAGATCCGCCCGCTGCGCGACGGCCTGCGCATCTTCTCCGAGATGCTGCGCATCCGCTGGTACAGCCTCACCGGGAAATACTCCGGCCCCGAGCCGTCCCATGCGGCCAAATAGAGCGACTCGGCTTTCCTCGATTTTTACTATAATTCCCACGCGCAAGAAGGAGGACCCCGGTGCCCGCCCACACTGTACCTATCCAGGACTTCGTTGCCCAGCTTCGCCAGTTCCCCGAGTCCGACTTTTCCCGGCTGGAGGCCATCCAGGGCTTTCTGCGCTCCGCCCCGGTCCAGCCCGAGAGCCTTGCGTCGTATCTCACCTGGGACCGCCAGCACTACACCCGCAACTTGATCGACAAGACGCCACTCTACGAACTCATCGCCATCTGCTGGGAGGTGGGCCAGGGCAGCTCCACCCACAACCACCGGGAGCAGAATTGCTGGATGGCCGTCCCCATCGGCCGCCTGATGGTGCAGAACTACCGCGTGCTGTTTCAGGACCTGAAGGCAGGGAAGTGCCGGCTGGAGCGAACCGACAGTGTGGAGATGAATGCCGCCAATCCCATGGCGGTCGACCCCAGGGAGCCGGTGCACCGCGTCTACAACCCGGCGGAGTTCAATGCTCGCGCCGTCAGCCTGCACGTGTACTCCCGGCCCTTCGACACCTGCGACGTCTATTCCGAGGAGCAGGGAACCTGCGGTCCCATCCGGCTTTACTACAACACAGAGTACGGAGTGCCCAGCCCGCGGACCACTTCGTCCGAGTCCACTTAGGCGGCTAACCGGCCCTCGGGATTCCCGCCGGCTCCTCGGCCATCTCCTCCCGAAGGATGGCGAGCAGGGTGGCCAGCAAGGAGAAGATGACAGGGCCCAGGAACAACCCCACGAAGCCAAAGGTCAGCAGTCCGCCCAGGATGGCGAAGAGCAGCCACATGATGTGCAGTTGCATCCGTCCCCGCAGCACCAGCGGCCGGATGATGTGATCGGCCATGCTGACCACGGCGACGCCCCAGATGAGCAGGAAGATGGCCTTGCCGGTGTGGTCGGTCACCAGCAGATAGACCGCCGCCGGGCCCCACACCAGCGACGTGCCCACCACCGGGATCACCGAGCAGACGGCGGCCAGCATGCCCAGCATCAGGAAATTGTCGATGCCCGCGAAGTACAGGCCCACTCCGGTCAGCAGGCCCTGGGCCAGCGCCACGCCCACCAGCCCATAGAGCGTGGCCACCACGCTGGAGTGGACGGCGCGGTACACGCGCTCGACGCTTTCCCGCCGCAGCGGCAAAACCTCCGCCAGTCCATCCAGCCACTTGGCTCCGTCGCGAAAGAAGAAGAAGAGGAAAACCAGGGTCAGGATCCCGTCGGTGATGCCGTTGATCGCGCCTCCGGCGATGGACGAGCCCATGCCGAGCAGGAACTCGCTGGCCCGCTCCGGCAGCGCGTTCACCCGCTGGCGGATGTGGAACTGCTCCACGTCCACGTATTCCGACGCCCAGACTACGAAGCGATCCTCCCCGTGCTGCACGTAGGCCATGAACCCGCCTTCGCGCGTGCTCTGGTCGGAGATGTGCGTGGCGATGTGCGAAAGCTCGCCGCCGATCAGGTAGGTAAGCACGAAGGCGGGCACCGCCACTCCCAGGAACACGATCAGGGTGGAGATGAGCGCCGCCCAATCCCGCCAGCGAATGCGCCTCTGCAGCCAGGCGTGCAGCGGGTAGCACCCCAGGGCGATCACCGACGCCAAAATCAGGGGCCGCAGGAACGGCTGGACCATGTCTAGCGCCAGAAACAGCAGTACGGCGATCAGGATCGCCAGGAAGATCAGCCGCTTCTTGTGCGCGTCATTCGCCATGGGTCCCGCCACGCCTCCCGGGGCGGGGCGCGGGTTCAGAGTACATCACTCCATGGAAGCGCACGAAGGAGATTCAGCGCGAACCCGAGAGACGCGACTGGGCGCGGGCGGGTGCGGTTCGACGCCTGTGCAATAGGCAACAGCTTGCCTGCTGGCGCTCTGTCATAGTTCCGGTCGGGTGTCCGCAAGAGGTTCATTCGGAGGCCCCATTTCAGTTCCCGGAGTGAAAATCATGTCGGCGACGAGCAAGCCCCACGACGATGAACTTGGATCGGATTCGGCCGGGCAGTCTGGCGACCTTCAGCAAATCTCGGATGTAGCAGATGCGGATTCTGAGAGTGTGGAAGAATTACTCGAGGAAGGAAACGCGTTCGAAGCCGCTGCCGTATACGGGGTGGAGAACGCCAAGGACCCGGACGTGTCTGAGGTAACGACGCACGAGGTGCCTGCAGACGACGTCCCGGAAGAGTACTTGAACGAGGACGAACACGGCGCGTAAGCCGAATCGTTGATCCCGCTCACACAACGGTCCC
The DNA here is from genome assembly GCA_035937135.1 of Terriglobales bacterium. Lineage (NCBI taxonomy): Bacteria > Pseudomonadati > Acidobacteriota > Terriglobia > Terriglobales > Terriglobales bacterium. Next base: position 2,880 of record DASYVL010000183.1, on the reverse strand, counting down.
GAACAGCGCCCCAACGCCTGCGGTCAGTGCCATGGCCAGCGCGCCCCAGAAGGTGACGCGGATCGCGCCCATGGCCACCCCTGCGCCCCCCACGCGCGCAGCCAGCGCACCGAGAAGCGCTAGGAACACCAGGGAAGTTCCAGAGACCAGAGGGATCAAACCCACGGCCGGGGCCATGGCCGTGACCAGGATAGGCAGGGCGGCGCCCACGGCGAAGCTGGCCGCCGACGCCAACGCCGCCTGAATCGGACGCGCACGGAAAGTTTCCGAGATGCCGAGTTCGTCGCGGGCATGCGCGCCGAGCGCGTCATGGGCCATCAGCTGCTCAGAGACCTGCTTGGCGAGCGCAGGATCGAGCCCGCGAGCGACGTAGATCGCCGTCAGTTCCTTGCGCTCGCCCTTGTAGTCTGCTTTGAGTTCCGCGCGCTCCAGCTTGAGTTCGGCCTGTTCGGTGTCAGCCTGGGAGTGGACCGACACGTACTCCCCGGCCGCCATCGACATCGCCCCAGCCACCAGGCCGGCCACACCAGCGACCAATACGTTGCTGTGAGTCGCATGCGCGGCTGCGACCCCGAGCACCAGACTCGAGGTTGAAAGGATGCCGTCGTTCGCGCCTAGCACCGCCGCGCGGATCCAGCCGATGCGTCCTGTGCGGTGTCGTTCTTGGTTGCTTGCAAGCATTCTTCAGGCCTCCTTGATACGGGAACCGCAAGAACCACGATACGGGAACCGCTGGAAACCGCGAAACACCCTCTTGTTCGGGCGCCGGTCCCCACGCGGCGGTGGTGGATCCTGCCCCGCGCCCCGATCTGTGTGCCGGCTTGTCGTCGGAACCGGTGCCATCCACCGTGACCTTGAAGAGCATGAACCAGAAGGAGCGTACACGCTTTCGCGGCGTGTCGATCGGCTTCGTGTTTCAGTTTTTCAACCTGCTGCCGGCGCTCAACGCGGTTGAGAATGTATCCGTACCGCTGCTGATCAACGGCCTATCCCGGAAGAACGCGGAAACCCGAGCAAGCGAAACTCTAGTCGAAGTAGATCTCGGCACGCGCCTGAGTGCGCTACCGGCGCAGCTCAGCGGTGGCCAGCAGCAACGCGTGGCAATCGCGCGTGCGTTGGTGCACGACCCGAAGCTGATTGTATGTGACGAACCGACAAGCAACCTGGATCATGAGACCGGGCGCAGCGTGATGAAGATTCTTCGAGGCGTAGCGAAAAGCCCCGGCCGGGCACTCATTGTGGTCACCCACGATCCACGGATTTTCGAGTTTGCGGATCGCATCGCACACATGAATGACGGCAAGATCATCGACGTCGTCGATGGCAAAAATATGGAGCGCGAATAGTGCGCCGCCCGGAAACTGACGGTGGGGCACTCAGTCCTCGCAGGGTGCATACCCAGCTAAGGTGACATTCTCAAAGTTTGGGGTTGCGAGCATAGCACTGCTTGCAAACTCCTCTGGGGTCAAAATGTGTTCTTTTTTGAACAGACCGCTCAAGCCTCGACCTGTCACTGTCAGACTTTTCAAAGACCTGGGGTTTTAAAATTAAAACTCTGGCTCAATCTGGCTCAAGAGGAGCAGTCATGGACCAACAGACCAGTCAGTACAAGTGTAAAGTGTGCAGCAAATCGTTCAAGTCTGAAGCTGAACTGCGCGAGCACGAAAAGACTTGCAAAGGCAGCTCAGGACAGAAGAGCACCTAACATAATGACTTCCTGCACACGCAGGTCCGGTGTCACGCCAAGAAGTGGCGCACATAGCGGCGGCTTGTCAAGCGTTCCGTCCATCTATAGGAAAAACAAGAATCCATTTCACTAAAGATAAACGAGTAGGCGGGTTTCTTACTGGGCGTGGTCTCACTGAAATTGAAATGGCGGTTAGACTGCCGCAGCAGCGGAGTCCCGCCCGCCCGCCGCACGCGCACGCCGATCCCGCACGCCCCGCGCGCACCGCGCCGTGTACGTGCCCGCCCCCGGTGGCTGGATTTTCCCGCTCGTATAGCTATCCCCGCCGAGGAGTTGACTTGGCCCTCTCCGCTGACTAGACTGTGCCCCTTGGTGCGGCCTCCGCCGGGTCCGGTTGACTAGCGGCTGTTCTCGTCCTCCACCTGGAGGAGGCGCTTATGTGCGACGCGGCTCGCTGGGTGCGCATAAGAAAGCTTCTGTGTCTTCTGCTGTGTCTGGCCCTTTCTCCGCTTCCCGCATGGTGCGCTCCCCAGGCTGCGACCCCGGCGGAACAGCGCGCGGGCGAGATTGGCGCACTTCGACCTGCGGCCACTCGCAACGACGTGGTGGCCCAGGTGAAGGACGACCTTCACTGGAACGACCTGCTCAAGACCGACGCCAGCGGCCGCCTGCGCGCCAACCTGGCGGACGGCTCCCTCCTCAGCCTGGGGTCGACCAGTCAGCTACGCGTCGCGCAGCATGACGCGGCCACGCAGCAGACTTCGCTGGAGCTGAATTACGGACGCTTGCGCAGCCGCGTCGTCAAGCTCACCCAGCCGGGAGCGAAATTCGAGGTGACCACGCCCCACGCCGTGTGCGGCGTCATCGGCACCGATTTCTACATTTTCGTGGACGCCGACCGCACCCTGGTCATCGTTTACAGCGGCCGGGTGGTAGTGAAGCGGTTGCAGAGAAACCAACAAAACCCCAATCAAGTGACGGCGGTCGAACCGGGAACGCCCGTGGATCCCGGGCAAATGCTGGAAGTGCGCAGCGGCCCGACCCCGCCCGGGGCTGCTCCGGAAGCGCTCAGGCCGGAGCCCACGCCGCCCGGCGTCCAGCAGGACAGCATCCGAGAAACCGCGGTGGAAGAACGGCAGTTCCCGTCGGGATGGAGTCGCACAAAGAAGCTTCTAGTTTTTGGCGGCATTGTG
>DASYVL010000182.1 GCA_035937135.1 Terriglobales bacterium | reverse complement strand
ATGCTCATGCTGCGCCGGGTGGACGCGCTGCGCACCGACGCCACGCTCGAGGAGGTGCTGTACGTCACCTCCCCGCAGACGGTGAAGCGCATGAGCCTGGGCTACGACGGCCTGGTGGCCGACATCTACTGGACGCGCGTGGTGCAGTACTTCGGGCGCCAGCACCAGGCGCGCGTCCGCCGCTTCGACCTGCTGCTGCCGCTGCTCGACATCACGGCCACGCTCGACCCGCACCTCATTGTCGCCTACGAGTTCGGCTCCTTCTTCCTGGCGCAGCAGCCGCCGGAGGGTGCCGGGATGCCGGACGCGGCCGTGGCCTTCGTCGAGCGCGGCATTCGCGAGAATCCCACCGAATGGCGGCTCTACTACCACCTGGGATTCATCCACTATCTGGAGCGCAAGGACTACAAGGCAGCGGCGGAGGCCTTCCAGCGCGGCTCCGAAGTCCCCAACGCGCATCCCTGGCTGCGGACCATGGCCGCGGCCATGGCCCAGTTCGGCGGGGACACGCGCACCGCCCGCTTCCTCTGGCAGCGCATCCTGGAAAGCACGGACGACAAGCTCATCCGCGCCAACGCCGTCAAGCGCCTGCGCGCGCTGGAGGTTGATGAGGTGGTGCCCGCGCTCGAGGCCCGGGTGCAACTCTATCGCCAGCGCACCGGCCATCTCCCCGTGAGCTTCACGGAGATGGTTTCCGCCGGATACATCCCGGCAGGGCTGACCGATCCTCTGGGCTATCCCTACAAGCTCATGCCCGACGGACGCGTGGAAGTGCAGTCGCCCGACGACCTGCCCTTCATCACCAAGGGCCTGCCACCCGGCAGGCAGCCGAACTTCCTCTATATTCCTCCGCGAGCGAAGAAGTAGATGGTTTGAATCCGTCGTAAGATGCTCTCACCCCCATGAAGCTCTTCCCTGTTCTCGCGCTGCTCTTCATTTTGAGCCTGGCCACAGCCGCCGTTGCCGCTCCGCCTCCCGACGCCAAAGCCATCGCTGACGCCGTGGACCGCCGCTACAACGGCCTGCGCTCGTTGCGCGCCGAGTTCACTGAGATCTACCGCGGCGCCGGCCTGGAGCGCACCGAATCCGGCACGCTCTGGCTGAAGCGTCCGGGCAAGATGCGCTGGGAGTACCGCCAGCCGCGGGAGAAGCTCTTTATCGCCGACGGCAAGGACGCCTGGTTCTACGTCCCCGGCGAGCGCCAGGCGCGCAAGGCTCCGCTCAAGAAGGTGGACGACCTGCGCTCCCCGCTGCGCTACCTGCTGGGCAAGACCAAGCTGGCCAAGGAATTCGATGACCTGACGCTGGCCGCGGACGTCGCCCCGCTCACCCGCGCGAACGTCATGCTGCGCGGCGCACCCCGCGGCATGGCCGACCGGGTGACGTCGGTGCTGCTCGAGATCACGCCGGAAAGCCGCATCGCGCGCCTGCTCATCGAGGAGGTGGACGGCTCGACCACCGAGTTCCGCTTCGCCGACACGGCGGAAAATGTAGTCGTCTCCGACGCCCAGTTCCGGCTTTCCCTGCCCCCGGATGTGGAAGTGGTGGAGTCCGCGGAGGCGCCCGTACCCTAGCCCGGCCCCCCGGATGGGGCCGTGGTCACGGTGTTAGACTCATGTTGTCCCCCAAGGCAGACGGCCGGAATCCATGTCTGAATTTGTCATCAAAATGGCCGACGAACGCGGCCACGTGCTGGAGCAGGTGGAGAACGCCGCCAGCGAAGGCGAAGCGCGGGAGCGCTACGCCCGCCAGGGCTTTCTGGTGTACTCGGTCAAGCCGCGGGGCCTGCTGGCCGGGGGCGCCATCCAGATGCCCAGCCGGCGCCGTCTGAAGCTCGAGCAGTTCCTGGTCTTCAACCAGCAGTTCGTCACCCTGGTGCGCGCCGGGCTGCCCATTCCCACCGCTTTGGGGCTGCTGATAGCGCGCCAGCGTCATCCCCACTTCCGCTCCCTGCTGGAGAACATTCATCGCCGCGTGAAGGGCGGCGAACTGCTTTCTGAGGCGGTGGAGGCCCAGGGCATCTTCCCCAGGATCTACACCACCACGCTGCTGGCCGGGGAAAAGGCCGGCAACCTGGAAGAGGTGCTGAACCGCTACATCGCCTTCCAGCGCATGGCGCTCTCCGCCCGCCGGAAGATGACGGCCGCGCTGTTCTATCCCGCGCTGCTGGTGGTGATGGTGGTCATCATGCTGAGCTTCCTGGTCACCTATGTGGTGCCGCAGTTCGCCAAGCTCTTCGAACAGCTGCGGGCCCAGCTACCGCCGCTGACTGTCTTCATGCTCTCCCTGGGCGAGGCGGCGCAGAAATACTTTTGGGCGTTCCTGCTGGCGCTGGCCATCGCCGGGCTGCTGGTGTGGCGCTGGCGCCAGTCAGAGACCGGACGGGAGCAGCTCGACCGCCTGCGGATGGCCACCCCGGTGTTGGGGGCGATCTGGCTGAAGTATCAGGTAGCCATCTTTGCCCGCATGATGTCCACGCTGCTGGCCGGAGGCCTGCCGCTGGTGCCGGCGCTGGAGACCGCCGGTGTCTCCATGGAGAGCCGCGCCCTGGCCCACGGGATCCTGCAGGCGGCCCAGCGGGTGCGCGAGGGCAGCGCGCTGGCCCCCAGCCTGGAGAAGATTCCCGCGTTCCCGGAGCTGGCGGTAGAGATGATCGCGGTGGGCGAGTCCACCGGCAGCGTGGTCCCCATGCTTACTTCGGTGGCAGAGTTCTACGAGGAGGACGTGCAGACCGCCCTCAGCGCCGCCATGTCGCTGATCGAGCCGGTGCTGCTGATCTTCATGGGGCTGGTGGTGGGCTTCGTGCTCATCTCCCTCTACCTGCCCATCTTTACTCTGGGTGCGGGAGGGGTGGGAAGGTAGGCCATGGCGGAAAAGAAGTCCATCTTCGTGAACGGCGGCGAGAGCGGACGGGAGACCGCGGAAACCGCCGCCGAGCAGGAAGCGCGGGCGCGCGACCTGGCCCAGCGCTATCGCTGCGAGTTCGTGGACCTGCGCAATTTCCAGCTCCACCATGAGCTTTTCCGCTCCATCCCGGTGGAGCTGATGTTCCGCTGCAACTTCATCCCGCTGGAGGAGACCGCGGACGGGCGCCTGGTGATCGCCATCGCCGATCCCAGCCAGCTGATGATGATCGACGAGATCGGGCTGCTGCTGGGCAAGCGCATCCTCACCAAGGTGGCTACCCTCTCGCAGGTCGCCGACATCCTGAAGAAGACGGAGCAGTCGCAGCGCGTCCTGGACGAAGCCAGCGAAGGCTTCATGCTGGACGTGATCCACGAGGACGAAGCTACGGACGAAACCCTCTCCATCCAGCGGCTGGCGGCGGAGAGCGACATCAGCCCCATCATCCGCCTGGTGGATACCACGATTTTCACCGCGCTGCAGCGGCGGGCTTCGGACATCCACATCGAGAGCCGCGACGACTCGGTGGTCATCAAGTACCGCATCGACGGCGTGCTGCAACCCGCCATGCAGCCCATCGCCAAAGAGCACCACTCCACCATCCTCACTCGCATCAAGGTGATGAGCGAGCTGGATATCGCCGAGCGCCGCGTGCCCCAGGACGGCCGCTTCCGCGTGCGCTACAACAACCGCTCGATCGACTTCCGCGTCTCCATCATGCCTAGCATCCACGGCGAGGACGCCGTGCTGCGCGTGCTGGACAAAGAATCCATGAGCGAGAAGTTCCACCAGCTCACCCTCGACGTGGTGGGCTTCAGCGACGAGGACCTGAAGAAGTTCCGCCTCTACATCGCCGAGCCCTACGGCATGGTCCTGGTCACCGGACCGACGGGCAGCGGCAAGACCACCACGCTCTACGCCGCCATCAACGAGATCAAGACGGACGAGGACAAGATCATCACCATCGAAGACCCGGTCGAGTACCAGATCCGCGGCATCACCCAAGTCCCGGTGAACGAGAAGAAGGGGCTCACCTTCGCCCGCGGGCTGCGCTCCATCCTGCGCCACGATCCCGATAAGATCATGGTGGGCGAGATCCGCGACCCGGAGACGGCGCAGATCGCCATCCAGTCCGCGCTCACCGGCCACCTGGTGTTCACCACCGTGCACGCCAACAACGTGGTGGACGTGATCGGGCGCTTCTTGAACATGGGCGCCGAGCCCTATAACTTCGTCTCCTCGCTGAACTGCATCCTGGCGCAGCGCCTGGTGCGCGTGATCTGCGAGACCTGCAAGAAGACCAAGCGCTACTCCGCCACGGTGCTGGAGGCCAGCGGCCTCGATCCGCAAGAGTGGGCCAAGGTCCCGTTCTATGAAGGCGAAGGATGCATCGAGTGCGCCGGCACAGGCTTCCGCGGGCGCACCGCCATCCACGAGTTGCTGGACCTGAGCGACCAGGTGCGGGAGATGATCCTGGCCAGGAAGCCGACCTCGGAGATCCGCAAGGCCGCGCACGAGGAGGGTATGTCGTTCCTGCGCGAGTCGGGCCTGGCCAAGGTCAAGGCGGGGATCACCACGCTGAAGGAATTGAACAAAGTGACATTCATCGAGACCTCGCGGTAGAGTGAGCGGCATGCCGAGCCCGGCGCGTCCCAGAATCGCTTGCGAGATTGCCGCCAGCCAGGTGCTGGCGGCGCGGGCGGATGACTCCGGCTCCACCGTGGAGTACTACACCTCCCGCAGCCTGCCGCCAGGAGCGGTGGCGCCGGGACTGGCGCCCGGAAACGTGCTGGCCACGGACGCCCTGCGCGAAGCCATCGCCGGGGCGCTCTCGGCCGCCGGGGGCCGCTCGCGCGACGTCATCGCCGTGCTGCCTGACGCTGCCGTGCGCGTCGTCCTGCTCGACTTCGAGACCCTTCCCGAGCGCGCAATCGAGGCCGCCGCCATCGTGCGCTTCCGCCTGAAGAAGTCCGTACCCTTCGACGCGGAGCACGCCGCGCTCTCCTACCAGGCGCATCGCGCCAATGGAATGGTGAAGGTGGTGGCCGCCGTGGCCAACGCCGCGGTCGTCGCCGAGTATGAAACGGCCTTTCGCGAGGCCGGGTACCACCCCGGCGTGGTCGTCCCCTCGACGCTGGCGGCAATGGGCCTGGTGGAGGCCGCGGCTCCGACCATGGTGGTGAAGGTCGAATCCACGTCCATCACCGTGGCCATCGCTCATCGCGAAGAGCTGTGCCTGTTCCGCATGCTGGAGAACCACCACGGAATCGGGATCAGCGGCGCGCAATTGTCCGAGGATGTATATCCTTCTGCCGTCTTCTTCCAAGATACGTACGGCGCCGCCATTGAGCGGGTGCTGCTGGCGGGCGGGGCGCCGCTGGAACAGGTCGCTTCGGCTCTCGAGGCCCAGACGGGAGCGCGCGTGGAAGAGATGGTCACCGCCCGGCGCGTGGGCTCCAGCCTTTCCGGAGACGCCATCCCGCGCTCCCTTCTGGCCGGAGTGGCGGGAGCACTGGTGAGCTGAACATGCGCTTCGACATCAATCTCGCCTCTCAGCCCTACCAGGACGTGCGTGTCTTCCTGATGCGCTGGGGAACCGCCACTGGAGCGCTTGCGCTGTTCACGGTGGTCCTGGTGGGAATAGCGTTTTCCGGCTGGCGGGGTTCGCGCGACGTGCGACAGCAGATGGAGCGCGACACCCGCCAGATGCAGGAGCTCGACCGCGACAAGGCCACCGCCGAGACTTTGCTCAGCCGACCTCAGAACCGCGAAATCCTGGAGCGCTCCCGCTTCCTGAACGGACTCATCGCCCGCAAGGGCTTCTCCTGGACCCAGTTGTTCGTGGACCTGGAGAAGATCATGCCGCCGCGAGTGCGGGTGGTCTCGCTGCAGCCGCAGGCCGGCTCGCAGGACCAGGTGGCGCTGCGCCTGCTGGTGGAGGGCGACTCGCGCGAACGCGCCCTCGACCTGGTCCGCCGCATGGAGGAATCCGAGCGCTTCCGCCAGCCGCGGGTGAAATCGGAGCGCGGCAAAGAACCGAGCGGGGTGCAGCTTGAGATCATTGCGTTTTACGCCCCGGAGCGCCCGCGAGGAACGCCGTAATGGCCACCGTGCCTGAGTTGCGCCGCAAGTTGACCGTGGCTGTGGCCGTGTTGCTGGCCCTCGATCTGCTTGCCGGCGCCTTCCTGCTCTCGCCGCTGGGACGCTCCCGGAGCGCGCACGAAGAGGACTACGACAGAATGCGCGTGGTTCTGAAAGCCAAGATGAGCGAGTCCCTCCCCCTGCGCGGCATGGATAGGAAGCTGGCCCTGGCGGAGACGGATTTGGCCGCTTTTTACCGCGACCGCTTCCCCGTGCAGGCCTCGGCCGTCCCGGAGGAGCTGGGCAAGCTGGCGGGCGCCAACGGCGTGCGCGTCACCGAGGTGCGCTACTCGAGCGAGGCGGCCGGTGAGGCCGGGCTGCAGCGCGTGAGCATGGACGCCACGCTGGCCGGCGATTATTTGCAGGCGGCCAGGTTCATCAACGCGCTGGAACGCGACCGCATGTTCTTCGTGATCCACGAGGTCACGCTCAGTGAGCAGCAGGGTGGATTCGTCCGGCTGGAACTGAAGCTGGAGACCTACCTGAAGGGCGGGGCATGATGCCGGGAATGAGAGGCCGGGGGAAGGCTGCGCTGGTGTTCGGGCTGGCGGCGCTGGCGCTCGTCGTCTTCTTCTTCAATATCGTGTGGCCGGCGCTCCGCCCCGCAGCCGCGCCGGAAGCCGCCGCGCCTGCCCCGCCCGCGCGCCCAGTCCCGGCGCGAGCGGGAACGCGCGGCGCCCCTGCCGCGCCGCAGTCGCTCGACCCCACCCTGCATCTGAACTTGCTGGCCTCGGTGGAGGGCGTCCAGTACAAGGGCAGCGGGCGCAACATCTTCCGCGGTCAGGAGGAGCCAGCCCCCATTCCCAAGCCCGTGGCCCCAGCTCTCAAGATCCCCACCGGGCCGCCGCCTCCGCCGCCTATCAACCTGCGGTTCTTCGGCTTCGCCAGCAGGCCGGGGGAAGCTAAGAGAGTCTTCTTGTCGCAGGGCGAGGACGTCTTCATCGCCGCCGAAGGCGACATCGTCAACCGCCGCTACCGCATCGTGCACATCGGGGTGAACTCGGTGGAGGTGGAGGACGTGCTGGGCGGGCGGCGGCAGACTTTGCCGCTGACCGGCGGATGAATCTGGATTTGTGATTGGTGATTTGTAATTCGCTGTTGATGAGGAGTGTCGCGGCGTGCCGTCCCGGAACGAAATGACAAATTACAAATCACAAATTGGAAATCGCCGCCAGCGCGGCTACGCGCTGCTGGTGGTACTGCTGCTGCTGGCATTGATTTTGCTGGCTACCATGACCGCGGCGCCGCGGTTGGCGCAGCAGATCCGCCGCGACCGCGAGGAAGAGCTCATCCACCGCGGCACCCAGTACGCCCGCGCCATCAAGCACTACTACAAGAAGTTCGGGCATTATCCCGCGTCGGTCGCACAACTGGAAGACACCAACCACTTGCGCTTCCTGCGCCACCGCTACAAGGACCCCCTGACCCCGAGCGGCGAGTGGCGGATCATCCACGTAGGCGAAGCCAAGGTGGTTCCCAAGGGAGCCTTCGGGCCTCCAGGTGGGCAAGCCGGCGGCCTCGCCGGCGCAACCCCTGCGGCCGGTCCCACTGCGCCGGCCACTCCGGGTGCTGAAACTCCGCCCGTGGGCACTCCGGCCTCCGCCATGACCACACCCGCCTTCGGCGCCACTTTCGGCGGCGGGCCCATCGTGGGCGTGGCCAGCACGAGCAAACAGGCTTCCATCCGCGTGCTCAATGACAAGGACCACTACAACGACTGGGAGTTTGTGTACGACCCGCGGCTGGACGTGAGCGCCCAGCAGCCCCAGCAGCCCGGCGCCCCGGTGCAGAAACCAAAATAGCTAGTGGCGAGTGGTTAGGGGCGAGTGGTGCGAGCCCAGCCGGCCAAAACAAAAGGCGCGACCGAAGTCGCGCCTCTCAGAATCCGCGATGATCCGCGTATATCCGCGGTAAGAACTTACACGCTGAACGACGACCCGCAGCCGCAGGTGGACTTGACGTTGGGGTTCTCGAACTTGAAGCCCGCGCCTTCCAGGGTCTCGACGTAATCCACCACGCAGCCGCTCAGGTACATGAGCGAGGTGGCATCCACGAAGACCTTCAGGCCGTCGAACTCAAAAGACTTGTCCATGGCGCCCGCCCCGTTCTCGAAGGACATGGAGTAGGAGAAGCCAGAGCATCCGCCTCCGACGACGCCCAGGCGGAGGGCGGCGGGTGCAGGGTTCTGCTGCGTCATGATCTCTTTGACCTTGGTGATGGCGAAGGGAGTCATGTTGAGGGGTGCCGTCTTCGGCGGAGTCTGCACCTGCTGGGTTGTGGCCATGTTTTTCTCCTTAGCGCGATAGCGACGATACGAAACGATTATAGCAAACCCGTCCTGCCGGGCAGGGACTTGAACCTGCCGGTCCTGTTTAATTAGATGCGCCTGCCCCCCGGACGGTCGCAGCCATTCCGGCAGGCCGCCCGGCGCCCGGCTGTAGACTAGGCCCCATGTCCAAGTCCGACCGCGATCCCCTGTTCTTCCCGCCCTCCAAACAGGCTCCGGAGGAGGAGCCGGAGGAGCACAGCGCGGAGGTGGACACCGAATCGCAGCAGAAGCCCCTGCGGTTGATTCTGCTGCTGGGGCTGGTGCTGGGGCTGATCCTGTGGCGGGGGTGCGCCTAGCCCCCGGACTGTAAAAGTTGACCTTGCTTTTTGCCCCGGGGCTATAATCAGCCGAGTTCGGCCCGGCCGGTCCTTGGCCCGGTGCGAGGTCAGGCGGCTCCGGCTCCCGACCGCCGGGAGGTGGCGTTGTGATTATGACTCCGCTGATGGAAGTTCTGCTGATCGCCTGGGGCAGCTTCACCCTGGTCCTGGTCGTCCTGCTCATTTACCGCGCCACCCTTAACATGCAAGAGGACGATCAACTATTCCTCGACGAGGCCGAGTCCCACATGCAGAAGGAGCAGGAGGAGCTGCTGACCAAGATGCACCGGATCCAGCCCTACGTGCGCGGCTTCGGCGCGGCTTCCGGGTTGCTGACCCTGGTGATCGTCGGGCTCGTGGTCTACGACGCCCTCACTCGCCTATAAGTACGGGCGCGCTTGCGCTCGAGGGCAACTGCCCACAGACTTCTCCTATACTTGTTCCCGAAAGCCAGGATGGCGGAATTGGCAGACGCACACGCCTTAGGAGCGTGCGCCGAAAGGCATTGGGGGTTCGAGTCCCTCTCCTGGCACCAGCCGCACTGTTTACCGACAAGCGAGGTGCTATGAGCAACCCGGCGCAGCCCAACATCAAGATCTCCCAGGACGCCAGCTATCGCGAGAACTACGCCAACAGCGTACAGATCCGCGTGAACGTCTGGGATTTTTTTCTGGTCTTCGGCACCCTGCAGCAGCAGAGCCCGGCCGAGGTCGAGGTGATGAACTTCCAGGGCATCTACCTGAGCCCGCAGCAGGCCAAGGCTCTGCTCGCCATCCTGGAGCAGAACATGGTCAACTACGAGAAGACCTTCGGCGAGATCAAGCTGGATCCGCGCCTGGCCACGGGTGGGGCCGTCAACTAGGCGCAGCCCAGGCCGCGGTTCCTGTGTCGCCCGAAACTGCGCTGTGAGCGAGCCCCCCCAGAAACCGACGCCGGCCGGACCCTACCTGGGTGCGGTGTTCGCGCTCACCTTTACCCTGATGTTCGCGCTGCACGCGACGCTCCTGCGCCTGCCCTATTTCTGGGACGAGGCCGGATACTTCGTCCCCGCAGCGCGCGACCTGCTGCTCTCCGGCGACCCCATCCCCGCCTCCACTGTCTCCAACGCCCACCCGCCGCTCGTGACCGCCCTCCTGGCGCTCTGGTGGAAGCTTGGGGCCTTTACTCCCCTCTCCACCCGCACCGCCATGCTGCTGGTGGCGGCGCTGGCTTTGACCGGAGTCTTCCGCCTGGCGCGGCAGGTGTCGAATCTCGAGGTCGCGGCCGCCACCACTTTGTTGACCGCGCTCTACCCTGTCTTTTTCGCCCAGAGCTCCCTGGTGCATCTGGACATGGCCGCCGCAGCTTTCACCCTTTGGGGCCTGAGCTTCTATCTGGAAGGCCGCCGCTGGCCCGCAGTCGCTCTCTTTTCCCTGGCGGCGCTGGCCAAGGAGACCGCCATCGTCGCTCCCTTCGCCCTCCTGCTTTGGGAGCTGGCTCAACCCATGGTTGCTCGCCGGTGGGCTGCACTCGGTTCTGGGCCGGTACGGCGCTCCGCTTCCTTGCTCCTGCTCCCTGCCCTGCCGCTGGCATTGTGGTATGCGTATCACGCCCATCGCACCGGCTACATCTTCGGCAACCCGGAATTCGTCCGCTACAACCTGAGCGCCACGCTCGATCCGCTGCGCATCCTGTTGGCCGGGTTGCGCCGCCTGTGGCACCTCACCGGCTACATGAACCTGTGGCTGCTGACGGGCATCACCGCCTTCGCTCTGCGCCGGCCGGCGCTTCAGGATGGCGGGCAGCCACGGCTGCGCGTTGACCTGGGAATCCAGGCGGTCTTCGCGGTCGTGATTCTGGCTTATGTGGCCATGTTGTCCGTGCTGGGAGGCGCGGTGCTGGCCCGGTATTTGCTGCCCGTGGCCCCGCTCGGGATCCTGCTGTGCGTTTCTACTTTGCGGCGGCGCCTGCGCCACTGGCTTTGGGTGGTGTCGCTGGTGAGCGCGGGGTTCGTCGCCGGGTGGCTGCTGAATCCGCCCTACCCCTTCGCCCCGGAAGACAACCTGGCCTACCGCGATTACGTCACCTTGCACAAGCGCGCTGCGGACTTCCTGTCTGCAAGATATCCGCACGCGCGGGTGCTTACCGCCTGGCCGGCTTCGGACGAGCTGACCAAGCCCTACCTGGGATACACGCGCGAACCGTTTGCGGTCGTCGCCGTTCAAAACTTCTCGGCGGCTCCCTTCTCTGCCGCCGCCCGCGACAGCTCGCGCTACGACGTCGCCCTCCTGTTCTCCACCAAATATCAGCCGCCGCAGAATCTCTTCGATCTCGTTCCCTTCTGGGAGCAAGTGCAGGAGCGCTACTTCGACTACCACCGCGACCTGTCCGCGGAAGACGCGGCCAGGATGCTGGGCGGTCGCGTGGTGTGGCGCGAACAGCGCCAGGGTGAGTGGGTGGCGGTCATCGAGATCGAACGCGCGCTGAACGCGCTCAATCTGCGACAGAGCCACAGGGACACAGAGAAAAACAAACGGTAGCTCTGTGCCGCTGGGGCTATTTCGCTGCGAAGCGCGCGGCGTCGCGGAAGATTTTGACGAACATCTTCCGCGTGAGCTTTCCCGTATTCGTGTTTTGCCGGGAAGGATGGTAGGAGGCGACGAGCGTCTTGCCGTCGGGCAAGCGGTAGCGGGCGCCGTGGGCGAAGCGCAAGCCGCTTCGATTGGCAATCACTCCGCGGCGCTTCAGCAGATTGAGGTAGGAGTCGAAGGCCACTTTTCCCAGCGCCACCACCACCCGGACATTCTTCAGGCCAGCGACCTCGCGCTCAAGAAACGGCGCGCAGCGGGCCAGCTCCTCGGGCTGAGGCTTGTTTCCCGGCGGCGCGCAGCGCGCTGCGGCGGTGATGTAGGCGTCGCGGAGCCGCAGGCCGTCGTTGCGATCTGTGGCGTCCGGCCGGGAGGCGAAGCCGGCCTGGTGCAGTACGGGATACAGAAAATTCCCGGAGCCGTCGCCGGTAAACATCCGTCCGGTGCGGTTGGAGCCGTGCGCGCCCGGCGCGAGGCCCAGGATCAGGACGCGAGCCTTGGGGTCGCCGAAGCCGGGAACCGGTCTGCCCCAGTACTGCCAGTCGCGGTAGGCGCGGCGCTTTTCCTGCGCGACTCTTCTGCAGTGCGAAACCAGCCGCGGGCAGCGGGTGCAGGCGATGACTTCGTGGTTCAGTTGGTCGAGCCAGGTCGGCATGGGAGTCAGATCACCTCGAAGATCCTGAGGCAAGTTTCCTTCTCCGTCAGCGCCTCGCACTGGCGGTCGATGAGGAAGTATTCCTCGGAGAACCGGGACTTGAACTCGTGGAACGCGGCGAGGTCGTCCCAAAGATCGAATGTAAGGTAGCGGCTGGGCTTCTCCGTGTCGCGGACCAGGACGGTGCCGTGGTAGCCGTCACCTTTCTTGAAGAAGGTCGCCCAGGTGCCGGAGCTGGAATAGTGGCGCTCGAACTCCGCCGTCTTCCCCGGCTTCACGCGGAACTCCCAGACGATGTCGATCACTTTTAACTCCCTCCGCATTCTATCCGAGCCTCGGTCGACGCGAAATTCACTGCCTGCCCGTTTGACCGCCTTCGCAAGACTCCTTAGACTGAAAGTGTTCCCATCCTCCTCCCTTGAGGTTTTCTTGAGTACTACCGAAACGAAGGACGCCTGCGTGCGCGAAGTCGAGGTCGAGGTTCCCGCGGACGTGGTGGCGCGCGAGACCGACTCCGTCGTCGAAAAGTACCGCAAGGCGGTGCGGCTGCCGGGCTTCCGCAAGGGCAAAGCGCCCGCCACCATCATCCGCATGCGCTTCCAGGGCGAGGTCAAGGGCGAAGTGGTCGAGGCGCTGGTGCCGCGCTACTTCCAGCAGGAGATGGAGCGGCAGAAGCTGGAGCCGGTATCGCAGCCGCGCATCAGCGACCTGAAATTGGAACCGGGCGAGCCTCTGCGCTTCAAGGCGTCGTTCGAAGTGCTGCCGGAGATCGAGCTTTCGGGATACGACAAGCTGCGCGCCGAGGTGGAGGACGTTAAGGTCACCGAAGAGGAAGTGGAGCAGGCGGTCGAGCACCTGCGCCAGCAGCAGGCCACCTACACCGCGGTGGACGACCGGGCGCTGGCCGACGGCGACTTCGCCCAGGTCAGCTTCCGCGGGACGCCCAAGGAAGGCGGCGGGCAGCCGGCGAGCGTCGAGAGCATCCTGGTGGAGATCGGCGGCACCAACACCGTGGCAGAGTTCTCCGAGAACCTGCGCGGCGCGCGCGCGGGCGAGGAGCGCAGCTTCGACGTTCACTATGCCGCGGATTTTTCCGACGCGCGCCTGGCGGGAAAGACTACCTCCTACACCGTGAACATCCAGAGCGTGAAACAGCGCGCCATCCCCGAGCTCAACGACGACTTCGCCAAGGAGCTGGGCGAGTTTCAGACGCTGGACGACCTGCGCAAGCGCCTGCGCGAGCAGATGGAGTCGGAGCGGAAGCAGCACGCCGAACACGTAGCCAAGGAAAAGCTGGTGGATCAACTGGTGGAGGCGCACGACTTCCCGGTCCCGGAGTCGCTGGTGGAGCAGCAGGTCGACGTGCGGCTGGAGCGCGGCTTGCGGGCGCTGGCCATGCAGGGCATGCGCGCCGACGACATGAAGAAGATGGACCTGCCCAAGCTGCGCGAAGGCCAGCGCGAGGGCGCGCGCAAGGAAATGAAGGCGTCGCTGCTGCTGGAAAAGATCGCGGAGCGGGAGAAGATCGAAGTCAGCGACGAGGAAATCGTCCAGGAGATCGAGGCGCTGGCCAAACACACGCAACAGACGGCGGACGAAGTGCGCGCTCGTTTGACGCGCGATGGAGCGCTGGATAGAATCCGCAACAGAATCCGAAGCGACAAGACTCTCGACTTCTTATTTCGCCGGTCCTCCTCCGGCGTGCCTGATCCCGAACCCAAACCTCCCGCCAAGCGCGCGGGCAAAGGCAGGTGAGCGAATGCTGGTGCCGATGGTGGTGGAACAGACCAGCCGGGGCGAGCGCGCCTACGACATCTATTCCCGGCTGCTGCGCGACAACATCATCTTTCTGGGCACGCCCATTGACGACAATGTGGCCAACCTGATCACCGCGCAACTGCTCTTCCTGGCGGCCGAGGACCCGGAGAAGGATATCCAGTTATACATTAACTCTCCAGGTGGCTCCGTCACCGCGGGCATGGCGATTTATGACACTATGCAGTTTGTGAAGCCCGAGGTGATGACCATCTGCATCGGACAGGCAGCCAGCATGGCGTCGCTTTTGCTGTGCGCGGGCGCGCCCAAGAAGCGCTTCGCCCTACCCTACTCGCGCATCCTCATCCACCAGCCCTCGATGGGCGGGCTCTCGGGCCAGGCCACGGACATCGACATCCACGCCCGCGAGATCCTGCGCATGCGCGACATCACCAACCAGCTCATCGCTAAGCACACCGGGCAGAAGCTGGAGAAAGTGGAGCGCGACGTAGAGCGCGACTTCATCATGAACGCGCAGCAATCGAAGGAATACGGCATCGTGGATGACATCATCCACAAGCACAAATAGAAGGGGAGGCACGGGAGTGAAGAGCCGATCTGGCACGGACGAAGGGTTGCGCTGCTCGTTCTGCCACAAGTCCCAGGACGCGGTGGCCAAGCTGATCTCCTCGCCCTCGGACTACCCGCGCGCCTATATCTGCGATGAGTGCGTGGCGGTGTGCAACTCCATCCTGGAGGACGACCGCACCGAGACCCACGCCGCCGCCGCGCCCAATACGCTCCCCAAGCCGCAGGAAGTCCGCGTGTTCCTGGACGAGTACGTGATCGGCCAGGAGCAGACTAAGAAGAAGCTCGCGGTCGCCGTCTACAACCACTACAAGCGCGTCCACATCAACCGCCAGAAGGACAGCGAGGTGGAGCTGGCCAAGTCCAACATCCTGCTCATCGGCCCTACGGGCACGGGCAAGACGCTTCTAGCGCAGACCCTGGCCAAGATGCTCGACGTCCCCTTCGCCATCGTGGACGCCACCACGCTCACCGAGGCCGGCTACGTGGGCGAAGACGTGGAGAACATCATCCTCAAGCTGCTGCAGGCCGCCGACGGCGACGTGAGCCGCGCGCAGACCGGCATCATCTACATCGATGAGGTGGACAAGATCGGGCGCAAGGACGAGAACCCGTCCATCACTCGCGACGTCTCCGGCGAGGGCGTGCAGCAGGCGCTGCTGAAGATCCTCGAGGGCACGGTGGCCAACGTGCCGCCGCAGGGCGGGCGCAAGCATCCCCACCAGGAATTCACGCCCGTGGATACCACTAACATCCTCTTTATCTGCGGCGGGGCCTTCGTCGGCCTGGAGAAGGTGATCGGGCGGCGCGTGGGCCGCAAGGCCATGGGCTTCCGCGCGGCGCAGGAGGCCACGGAACCGGGCGTGCCGCAGCAACGCGACACCGAGTTGCTGTCTCAGGTGCAGCCCCAGGACCTGATCAAGTACGGACTGATCCCCGAGTTCTGCGGACGGCTGCCGGTGGTGGGCGTGCTCAACGACCTGGACGAGAGCGCGCTCATCGAGATCCTCACCCGGCCCAAGAACGCCATCGTCAAGCAGTACCAGCGCCTGTTCGAGTTCGAGAACGTGCGCCTGCTCTTTACCGAAGAGGCGCTGCGCGCCATCGCCCGCGAAGCCATGGTGCGCAAGGTCGGCGCTCGCGGGCTGCGCATGATTCTGGAAGAGCTGATGCTGGAGTTGATGTACCACCTGCCCAGCCAGAAGAAGGTCAAGGAATTCGAAGTCACCAAGGAGATGGTGGAGCGGCGTGACATATCGCTTACAATGATGGAGAAGGCAGGCTGACCCCTAGGGAGACCCATTGACCCAGACGACCGCAAGCCGGGAAAAGTTCAACACGCGCAAGCTGCCCATGATGCCCATCCGGGACGTGGTCATCTTCCCCCACATGATGACGCCGTTCGTCGTGGGACGGGAGTCGAGCGTGCGCGCCCTGGAAGAGGCGCTGGCCGCCGACAAGAAGATCTTCCTCGCCACGCAGCATGACGCCAGCGTGGACGAGCCCAAGGCCAACGAGATCTACCAGGTGGGCACCATCGTCAACATCGTGCAGTCGCTGAAGCTTCCCGACGGCAACATCAAGGTGCTGGTGGAGGGCGTGGAGCGCGGCAAGGTGCTGGCCGTTGTGGACACCGAAGGCTACTTCCAGTCCACGGTGCGCACCGTCACCTACGCCACGGAGGTCAACCCGCTGATCGAGACCGCCATGCAGCGCATCACGTCGCTGTTCGAACAGTACGTGAAGCTCTGCCAGTCGCTGAACTACGAGACCATGCTGGCCGCGGTCCGGCTCGAAGACCCCTCCAAGCTGACAGACATCATCGCCGCCAACCTGCAGCTCTCCATCGAGGAGAAGCAGGACCTTCTGGACCTCTTTGACCCGGTCGATCGCCTGACCCGCATCGCCGACGTGCTGGACATCGAGATCGAGAAGCTGAACATGGACCGCTCCATCCAGTCGCGCGTCAAGCGCCAGATGGAGAAGGCGCAGAAGGAGTACTACCTCAACGAGAAGATCAAGGCCATCCAGAAGGAACTGGGCCGGGGCGAGAAGAACGAGTTCGAGGAACTGAAGAAGAAGATCGATTCCTCCGGCATGCCCAAGGACACGCACGAGAAGGCGCTCCAGGAATTGAAGAAGCTGGAAGCCATGCCACCCATGTCGGCCGAATCCACCGTCAGCCGCAACTATCTGGACTGGCTGCTCGCCGTGCCCTGGAAGAAGCGCTCGAAGGAGATCCGCGACATCGATCGTGCCGAGAAGGTCCTGAACGAGGACCATTACGGGCTGGAGAAGATCAAGGAGCGTATCCTTGAATTTCTGGCGGTGCGCCAACTGGTGCAGAAGCCCAAGGGCTCCATCCTGTGCTTCGTGGGGCCGCCGGGCGTGGGCAAGACCTCGCTGGGAATGTCCATCGCGCGGGCCACGGGCCGCAAGTTCGTGCGCCTGTCGCTGGGCGGAGTGCGTGACGAAGCTGAGATCCGCGGCCATCGCCGCACCTACATCGGCGCCCTCCCCGGCCAGATCATTCAGATGATGAAGAAGGCCGCCACCAAGAATCCGGTTTTCATGCTGGACGAAGTGGACAAGATGTCCATGGACTTCCGCGGCGACCCCTCGGCCGCCCTGCTCGAGGTGCTCGATCCGGAACAGAACTACATGTTCATGGACCACTACCTGGACGTGGAGTACGACCTCTCGCAGGTGTTCTTCATCGCCACCGCCAACGTACTGCACACCGTGCCGCCGGCGCTGCAGGACCGCATGGAAGTGCTGCGGTTGCACGGCTACACCGAGTACGAGAAGATCGAGATTGCCAAGCAATTCCTGGTCAAGAAGCAGCTCCTGGCCGCCGGCCTGACGACGAAGAACCTGGAGTTCACCGACCAGGCTATCGACGCCATCATCCAGTCCTACACCCGGGAAGCCGGGGTGCGGAACCTGGAGCGCGAGATCGGTAACGTATGCCGCAAGGTAGCGCGCCGCGTGGTCAAGGAAGGCGCGGCGTTTCACCTCACGCTGGCCCAGGAGAACGTGGGCGAGTTTCTGGGCGTCATCAAGTACCGCGACACGGCCGCGCACGAGAAGAGCGAGATCGGCCTGGTCACGGGTCTGGCCTGGACCGAGGTCGGCGGCTCCATCCTCTCCACCGAAGTGACCATCGTGGACGGCAAGGGCAAGCTTATCCTCACCGGCAAACTGGGCGACGTGATGCAGGAATCAGCGCAGGCGGCGCTTTCCTACGTACGCTCGCGTGCGGCCAAGCTGGGCATTCCACGCGATTTCTACCGCAACGCGGACATCCACGTGCACGTGCCCGAGGGCGCCATCCCCAAGGACGGCCCGTCGGCGGGCATCACCATCGCCACCGCCATCGCCAGCGCGCTGAGCAAGATCGCCGTGCGCCGCGATCTGGCCATGACCGGGGAGATCACCCTGCGCGGCAAGGTACTGCCCATCGGCGGCCTCAAGGAAAAGCTGCTGGCCGCGCATCGCGCCGGGATCTTCGAGATCATTATGCCCAAGGACAACGAGAAGGACTTGGAAGACGTTCCTGCGAACCTGCGCAGCGTTCTGAAGCTGCACTTCGTCGAGACCATGGACCAGGTGCTGCAAGTCGCTCTGGTCACGCCGCTGCCCGAACTGGCCGAAGAGGCTGCCCCGGCGCTGCCTCCGGTCCCGCCCACGGCCGAAGCGCCTGTGACCCACCAGTAAGGTTCAACCTTTCCCCAGCGCTGCTCGTGTAGGCACGGGTCTTCGACCCGTGCCTCTTTCCGCCCGGCTCAGAGAGCCGGGCCTATACAAACCTCTAAAGGACCGGAACCACGCCTC
Organism: Terriglobales bacterium; assembly: GCA_035937135.1. NCBI lineage: Bacteria > Pseudomonadati > Acidobacteriota > Terriglobia > Terriglobales > Terriglobales bacterium. The sequence goes on along the minus strand of DASYVL010000182.1, from coordinate 12,950 downwards.
GCCAGAGCCAGGGATACTCTTCGGGGGCCCTCGCTAATCCTGCGCGTACTGGATTCTGACAAAGGTAATCAACCTTCTTGGCCAGGCTTTCGTTGGATCGGAGAACGTGGTCAAAGGACTCTTCCTGCCAGACCCGACCCCGCCGTTGTAGGGCTTGGTTGATGGCATGGGCAGAGGCACCCTTGATAGCGTGCATGATTTCCATGAGGCTGAAAGGGCCGTCGCGGTCGCTCCGCGGCGAGAAGATCAGGTGCGCGCGATCGGGCATGACAACGACTACGTGCAGGTCGATTGTGTTGCCGTCTTGCTTCAAAGAGGAATCGAGCGCTAACTGCCTGGCAGTCTCGGGAAGCTCCCATCTCGTGTGCGTGGCGAAGGTGACGAATACGGGCCGATAGTCTTTCTGTAAGTGTGGGAGCTTTCGCCGATAATCGTATTTTCGGGGCAGCATACGTTGATGTGTAGGCACGGGTTTCCGACCCGTGCCTCGTTGCACCCGGCTCAGAGAGCCGAGCCTACACAGCCCTTACTGCACTCCTGCCGCGCTGTGGCTGCGGAGCCAGAGCGCGAGCCGCTCCTGCTGCGCCGACTTCAGGCCAATGCAGTTGTTGATGCGCTCCAGCGACTGGCGCAGGCTGCGGCTCTCAGCGGGGACGTTGTGTTCGCCGGCGAACTTCTGCACGTCGTCACGCGCCGCGGCATCGCAGAATCCGCCAGCCGCGCGAATGACCCGCTGGCCCCCAAGCGAGAGTCCCATCTTGCCCTGCACGTCGCTCCAGCGCGTCTTCACGAACTGCCAGGCGATAGCGCGCGCCGCCGGATTCTCGAAAACGGAACCCAGCATGCGCCCGGAGTCCTGAATGCGCACCTCCGGGGAGATGCTGTATTCGAGCGTGCGCTGGATGAGCGCGGGATCGCGGAAGCGGGCGAGCGCCTGCTGATAGAGGTAGCGCTCCTCGGGCGCCTGAAGCTTGCGCGCCTGGTCGAGATACTGGTCGTAGAGCGCGGCGTCCCCGTGAATGGCGGCCAGACGCACGGCGGTCTCCAGCAGCGTGGGGTCGGCCTCGGCGCCTTCCTTCAGGTGCCGCTCCACCAGCGCCCGCGCCTGCTGGAAGACCTGAGGATCGTCCCCGGCATAGCCCAGCGTGTAGAGCACGTAGGCGCGAGTGCTGTGGCGCTCCTCGCTCTCGCCCGGCTGCGCCTGCCAGCCCAGTTCGGCGGCCGCCGGACGCAGCAGCTCGCGCACCCAGGCCTGGTAGGCCTCGCGGGCGGCGTCGCTGGTCAGGTCGTCAGAGATGTCGCGCAGACGTGTGGCAACGATCTCCACCACCGCGCGCTCGCGGTCGCCCTTAAGCCCTTCGGCGAGCTTGAGGAGGTCCCCGATGTCGTGGTGGCCGACGCGCACCTGCGCCCACTCGTCGCCCAGCAGCGTGATGCGCTCGGCGGGCGAGAGTTCTTTCTCGGCGGCAGCCGCCATCTGGCCCACTACCTCCGGTGAATAGGCGGAGCGGTAGTAGCCCTGGCTTCCGGCATTGGCGAAGACCCAGGGCGCGCAGCCCGGCCGAGTGAAGGTTTGTTCCTCCTGGGTGAGAAGCTCACAGCGGGCGGGCTGGCTTGATCCCGCGGGCTTGAGGCAGACGGGAACGTTCCACAGTTCGGGGCCGCCGGCCTCCATCCGCTTGCGGTCATAGAAGAAGCGCCGCTGGGAGAGCGTGACTTCGGTCTCCCCCTTCTGCGTGCACTTGGACGCGACGCTGATGACGGGCGCGCCCGGCTGGTCCACGAAGCTCTTCATGACCTTGTCCACTGGCTTGCCCGAGACCTGGGCGATGGCGCCCCAGAAGTCCTCGGCGGTGGCGTTGGCGTAGGAGTGCTTGGTGAGGTAATTGGTAACGCCGCGGCGGAAGGTTTCCCGGCCGACGTAGCCCTCCACCCTGCGCAGCACGGCGGCGGACTTGCCGTAGGCAATGCCGTCGAATTGCTCGCCAATCTCGGCGCGGGTCTCGGCCTTGGAGCGGATGGCGCGCGTAGAGGCCGTGGAGTCCAGGCTCAAGGAGTTGCCGGTGTCCTGCACTTCGTCCAGTTGCGGGTTCCACTCCGGCTTCCAGATCTTGGTGGGATTGGGCGAGGCCCAGGTGGCGAAGCCCTCGTTGAGCCAGATGTTGTCCCACCACTGCGCGGTCACCAGGTCGCCGAACCACATGTGGGCGATCTCGTGGGCGAGCACGTCGGCCACCGTGCGATGCGAATCCACCGAATCCTTGGCGTCGTCGATCAGGAGCACGCGCTCGCGGTAGAAGATGGCACCGGTATTCTCCATGGCGCCGGCGGAGAAGTCGGGCACCGCCAGCACGTCCAGTTTGCCGAAGGGATACTTGATGCGGTAGTAGCCATTGAAGAAATGGACAGCCTCCTCGGCGGCGCGCAGAGCGAAGGTGGCGAGATGCGTCTTGTCCGGAGTGGAGCAGATGCGGATGGGGATGCCGTCCACCCCGCCGCTCACGCACTTGAAGTCGCCCACCGCCATGGCCACCAGATACGAAGACATTTTGGGAGTACTGGAAAAGGTGAGGGTGTGCTTGCCGGGCTCGGGGCCGGGCTTGTCGGAGAGGATGCGGCCGTTGGAGATGGCGGTATCGCCCTGGTCCACCACCAGCGTGATGGCGAAGGTCGCCTTCAGGGCGGGCTCGTCGAACGAGGGGAAGGCGCGGCGGGCGTCGGTGGCCTCGAACTGGGTGACGGCGTAGTTGCGGCCTTGTCCCTTGCTCAAGTAGAAGCCGGCGAGCTGGTCGTTCAGCGTTCCCGTGAAGTGGACGTGGATGAGGACCTTGCCCGCGGGCAGCGGTTCCGGGAAGGTGAAGGTGGCCGTCTCCTTCTGCGGGTCGGTCGTGACCGTGGCCGTGAGCGTCTTCTTCCCCATGTGCGCCATCACGTCCTGATATTCCAGGTCCAGGGAGTTCACGGTGAGGGTGGCGCTGGACTGCTTGAGCACCACGTCAATCGCCTCTTCCCCGCGGAACTTGGCGGCCTTCAGGTCGGGGTAGAAGGTGAGCTGGTAGTGTTCCGGGGAGGCATTGCCGGGCAGGCGCTCGGCGCTCGCGCTTGCGGCAAGAGTAAGAAGTGCGGCCAGGACAAAGAAGATTCGTTTTTTCATGTCACCTTTCCGGATCATGTGGGTTCTGCCGAGGAGTGAATCAATGATTTTACGCAATCAGGACGCCCTTGAGAATCGTCCCCACGCAGCGGTTGGCCGCTACCCAGTAGGGGATCTCGCGGTAGTCGTCCACGTCAAGAAGAGCGAGGTCGGCGTCCTTGCCGGGCTCGAGGCTTCCCTTGCGATGGGCGAGTCGCAAAGCGTGCGCGCCGTTGAGCGTGGCGGCGGCGATGGCTTCCGCCGGCGTCATTTTCATCTGCGTGCAGGCCAGCGAGAGTACAAAGGGCATACTGGCGATGGGCGAGCTGCCGGGGTTGTAGTCGGTGGCCAGGGCCACGGGGACGCCCGCCTCGATCAGCCGCCGCGCCGGAGGATAGCGGTCGAGGCCGAGGAAAAAGTTGGCGCCGGGGAGGAGCGTGGCCACGGTGTCGCGGCGCGCGAGCTGCGGCAGGTCTTCATCCGCCACCCAGTCCATGTGGTCGAGCGAGGCGGGATGGAAGCGCAGCAGCGGCCACACCTCCATGCCGCTCAACTGGCAGACGTGCGCGCGCACCCCAAGGCCGTACTTGGCGGCAGCCTCGAAGACGCGCTCGGCGTCGGCAAGGCTGAAGGCGCCGCGCTCCACGAAGATGTCCACGAACTGCGCCAGTTTTTTCTTGGCCGCCTGCGGGATCATCTTCTCGCAGACCTCTTTCAGGTACTTCTCCGGCTTGCCCTGGAATTCCTTGGGGACTACATGCGCACCGAGCAGCGTGGGAACGATGGTCCCGGGCCATTCGACTGCGACGGCGCGGATGGCTTCGAGCGACTTGAGCTCGGCTTCCGTGGTGAGCCCGTAGCCCGACTTCGCTTCCACGGTGGTGGTACCCTGCCGGGACATTTCCTCGAGCGCAGCCAACGCCTTCCCGGCCAGCTCCTTGACGCCCGCCTTGCGCACGCCTTCGACGCTGGAGCGGATGCCGCCGCCGGCCGCGGCGATTTCTTCGTAACTGGCGCCGGCAATGCGTTTTTCGAAGTCCGCGAGGCGAGGCGCGGAAAAGATCAGATGCGTGTGCGAATCCACAAAGCCGGGCAGGACGACCTTGCCGGCGCAGTCGAGCTCCACCGGCTTCTTCCCTTTCGCTGCGCGCAGGATGTCGCTCTGCTTCCCCGCGGCGGCGATCTTCCCGTCCACACAAAGCACCGCGGCGTCTTCCACCAGCCCAATGTCGTTCAGCTCCGGCCGGCGCAACGGGCCGGTGGCCTTGAAGGTAGTAGAGCGCAGGGTGAGGAGCTGGCCGATGTTGGCTAGCAGGAGGACCTGGACGTTCGGCGCCACTTACTCCATCACCTGAGTGAAGATGAAGTCGTGCTGCCAGTCCTGTTTGAAGCCGTTCTGGCGGAGAACCATGGCGACCTGCCCCCAATGGCGCACGCTGTGCAACAAGACGTGGGCGAACATCTTACGGCGGCTGGCTGTGATGCTCATCACGCGCGCCTTGAACTCGATGGGCTCGCTCCACTGCGCCTCGGTATAACTGTCGAGGAGTTTGCGAAGATGCCCCAGCGCGCCCTCGTGATAGGCAAAAAGCTGCTCGAGTGAATCCGCGGGAAAGTCGTCGTAGGAAAACCGCTCGCGAGTGGTGCCGGACAGGCGTTCGCCATAGAGCTGTTCGACCACGAAGATGTGGAGCACGGCGCCGCGGACAGTCTTCATGTCCGCCATATCCATCGGCACGTCCAAGGCCGCCGGAGTTGCCGCGAAGAACTTGCGCCAGCGCTCGGTCTCCTCCTCGTTGTGGCGGAGAAGCTCGTCGAAGCTCGCGCTCGCCAATGCCGCCGCGCCTTTGTGTGCGCCCACGCTATTTCTCCCCGGGGATCTTCACGCCCTTACGGTGAGCGAACTCGATAGCCTCCTCGTAGCCGGCGTCCGCGTGCCGCGCCACGCCGATCCCGGGGTCATTGGTCAGGACACGCTCGATGCGTTTGGCCATGGCGTCGGAGCCGTCGGCCACGGTCACCTGGCCGGCGTGCTGCGAGTAGCCGATGCCCACGCCTCCCCCGTTGTGGATGGAAACCCACGACGCTCCGCTCGCGGTATTCAGCAGCGCGTTCAAGAGTGGCCAGTCAGCGACGGCGTCTGAGCCGTCCTTCATGCTCTCAGTCTCACGGAAAGGAGAAGCCACCGAGCCGGTGTCAAGGTGATCGCGGCCCATGACGATTGGCGCTTTGAGCTTGCCCTTCTTCACCAGCTCGTTGATGGCCAGGCCGAACTGGGCGCGCTCGCCATAGCCCAGCCAGCAGATGCGCGCCGGCAGTCCCTGGAACTTGATGCGCTTGCGCGCCAGCTCGATCCAGCGGCTGAGGATGCGGTTGCCGGGAAACATCTCGAGCACCAGCTCGTCGGTGACGGCGATGTCCGCCGGGTCGCCGGAGAGCGCCACCCAGCGGAAGGGCCCGCGGCCCTCGCAGAAGAGCGGGCGGATGTAGGCGGGGACGAAGCCGGGAAAGTCGTAAGCGTTCTTGACGCCGCGCTGGAAGGCGAAGGTGCGGATGTTGTTGCCGTAGTCGAAGGTGATGGCGCCCATCTTCTGCAGGGCGAGCATGCCCTCGACGTGGCAGGCGATGGCGTCGAGCGACTTCTCCTGGTACGCCTTGGGGTCGCGCTGGCGAAGCACGAGCGCTTCCTCCAGCGTCATGCCGTTGGGCACGTAACCGTTGAGCGGGTCGTGGGCCGAGGTCTGGTCGGTGAGCAGGTCAGGGACGACGCCGCGCGCAGCCAGCTCCGGCACCACGTCGGCGCAGTTGCCCACCAGGCCGACGGAGACCGCTTCCTTCTTGCGCACCGCATTCTTCAGGATGCGCAGCGCCTCGTCGAGCGAGTTGACCATGAAGTCGCAGTAGCCGGTCTTGAGGCGCTTCTTGATGCGCTCCGGGTCCACGTCAATGCCCAGGAAGGCGGCGCCGGCCATGGTGGCGGCCAGGGGCTGCGCGCCGCCCATCCCGCCCATCCCGCCGGAAACCACCAGCTTCCCTTCCAGCGAGCCGCCCAGGTGCTTATCGGCGGCGGCGCAAAAAGTCTCGAACGTTCCCTGGATGATGCCCTGCGATCCGATGTAGATCCACGAGCCGGCTGTCATCTGGCCGTACATCATCAGGCCCATGCGCTCGAGTTCGTTGAACTTCTCCCAGTTCGACCAGTGGCCCACCAGGTTGGAGTTGGCGATGAGTACGCGCGGGGCGTACTCGTGCGTCTGGAAGACGCCCACGGGCTTGCCCGACTGCACCAGCAGGGTCTCGTCGTTCTCCAGCGCCTTGAGCGCGGCCACGATGGCGTGGAAGCACTCCCAGCTGCGCGCCGCCTTGCCCGTCCCGCCATAGACCACCAGGTCCTGGGGGCGCTCGCCCACCTCTTCGTCGAGGTTGTTCATGAGCATGCGCATGGCCGCTTCCTGCTGCCAACCTTTGCAGGAGAGCGTGTTGCCGCGCGGCGCCTTCACCGGGGTGTAGGTGCGATGGTTGATTTCAGTCTCGATCGGCATCAGCAAAGATGTTAGTGGTTTCGGAACTCTGGTTCAACGCGAGATTCACCACGAGCCGTAGGGGCTGCCATCGCTGGCGGCGAGGGTGGAGCCGCTGTGGACGTCCGTAATGCCGGGCTGGTCCTGGTCCACGCTGAGGACGATGTCCTCCTGCACCACCACCCAGGTGTCGCGGGAGTTGGTGATGGGATCGAGCGGGACCTCGCGCATGTAGCCGGCGCTGACCAAGTCCTCCAGCGCCTGGGGCGCGCGCAGCTTGTCGAGCGAGTACTGGTCGATGGCCGAGCGCATCTGGTAGAGGTCTTCCCGCAGCACCGCCTCGCGCGCCTTCTTGATGTGCTGCTGGTACGCGGGAATGGCAAACGATAGCAGGATGAGGATGATGCTGATCACCACCATCAGCTCCAGCAGGGTGAAACCGCGCGCGGATTGTTTCCACCGAATCACCATTCCGAATACTTTGTCCCGTCGAGGGCGGTGCCTTCGGCCTTGGAATACACGTCGAAGACGTTCTGCCCGCCCCAGGAGGTGGAGGCCGGGTCATCCTGCATGGCGCGCAGGCCCCACTCCGTACCGCCGGTCATGGGGTCCACGGGGACCTTCCGCAGGAAGCGCACCTTCTTGCCCTGCACGTCCACGCCGTTCACCAGGGTCTCGAGATCGGGCGGATAGCCCTCGCTGCCCACCTTGATCTGGAAGGCGCCGCGGTCGGCGGCGTCCTTGTAGCGGTCGATGGCGTCGCGCATCTCCCACAGGCCGCGGCGCAGCTCGCGCTCCCGCTCCCGCTTGATGCGGGTGCGGGCGATGGGGATGGCGGCGCTGGTCAGGATGAGCAGGATGGTGATGGCCACCACCAGCTCGATCAGCGTGACCCCGCGCTTCCCCGCTCGGCGAGACGCCACGACGCTGCGCGCCAACGAAAGCATAAAAATATCCTGGCTCCGCGGCGGCTAGCGGACGGTGACCGTGGCCGGCGTCGCCACCACCTGCAGCATCTGCATGTTGGCGTCGCGCGCTCCCGGCCGGGTGATGATCAACGAAGACTGCCCCGGCGCCTTGGCCACGAAGGTGAGGCTGAAGACCGGTCCCTCGCCCGCGACGCCGCCCGCACCCGGCGGCCGCGTGGCGCTCACCTGGAGCGTCCCCGGCGGATCTTCGCGGTGGACCAGCGCCACCGACTGCCCGTCGCCTGCCAGGAAGCCGCCGTTCGAGATGTTCAACAGCTGCAGCACTCGTGGATCATAGGAAACCTGGACGGGCACGGCATAGATGGGATCGGCGCCGCTGTAGACGATGTTGACCACGAAGGTCGAGCCCACCGCCTGCGTGCTCTCCACCGGATCGAAGCGCAGAGCGCGCGGACCGATGGGAGCAGGCCTGGGCGGCACCGGGTTGGGACCCATAACGGTGGCCGGCGGCTGGGTGACCAGCGCCGCTCCACTGGGAGCGGCAGCCGTAGGCCTCGGCGCCTCCGCGTTGCCGGCGCGGCGCAGGTCGATGGCCGTGCCCGTTCCCACGTCCAGAGTCCGGGTGTTCAGCTCGCTCAACTCCTGACTGCGGACAATGTGCGGAATCAGCGCGAAGACGATCTCGCTCTCGATCCTCTCCTTTTTCTCATCGGAGAAGAAGTAGCGGAAGAAGGGGATGCGCCCCAATCCGGGGATCCCCCCCAGCGTCTTGATGTCCTGTTCCTCGAGGATGCCGCCCAGCAGGTTGACCTCGCCTTCCTTCAGGCGGATCTCGTGCTCGATCTTGCGCTGGCCGATCACCGGCTGGTCGATGCCCCCGATGTTCACGCGCGAGGTGACCGAAGAGATGTCGATCATCAGCTTGAGCGTGACCTCGCGGCCGGCGTGCACCCGCGGCGTGATGTCGATGTTCACGCCCACGTCCAGGTACTGGAACTGAGTGTTGACCAGGGGATTGATGCCCACGCCGCCGATGCCCGGCTGAAAGGAGCCCGTCGCGACGGGCACTTTGTCGCCGATCTTCAGCGATGCCTTCTGGCCGTCCAGCGCCCGGATCTGCGGGTTCTGGATGATCTTGGTGTTGTCGTCGGTGAACAGCAGGGTGGCCGTCGCCGCGGGAATGGTGGCGATGAAGTCGGTAGCGTTCAGGTGCGCCAGACTCCTCAGGTTAATGGTCCCGGGCGTGGTGGTGGTGGTGGTGGTGGTGCCGGAGGTGCTGGTGGAGGTGGTCCCGGCCAGTTGGACGGAGGCGCTGGTGGGCGGCCGGATGCCCAGTTGGCGCAGTTTGTCGCGCCGCACCTGCAGGACGGCCACTTCCACGATCACCTCGGGGCGGGCCTTGTCCATGTCATTGATCAGTTTTTCGGCCAGCGCCACCTGGTCCGGCGTGCCGCGCACGATGACCATGTTCTGCGACGGCACCTGCTGCACCCGGCTGAACTCCAGGATCTGCCGCAGCGCGTTCACCACGTCCTGCAGCTCGCTGGCCGCCGAGAGATTGGAAAGATAGAAGCTCTTGATGACGCTCTGCTCCAGCTCCTTGCGCTTGGCGCTGGTGTCGGCGGCGATGAAGATGGTGTTTGAGGTCACCGGACGCCAGAAGGTCTTCGACTCCATGGCCACGATGTTGAGCGCCTGGCTCAGGGTGACGGCGTTGAGGTCGATGCTCACGCGCCGCGGGGTGTAGTCCGGATCGAAGAGCACGTTGATGCCGGCCACTTTGCCCAGGCTCTCATAGATCATGCGGCTATCGCCGGAAAGATGCAGCGTGATGGGCTGGTCGGAGATGGCAGCCAACTCTACCGGGCCTTGCGCCTCCTGGATGCGCCTGCTCAGGCTGCTGCCGGGTGGCGGTGCAGGAGCGGCCGTGGGAGGAGCGGCCTGCTGGGCGTCGAGCAGGGCGCGGGTGCGGCGGATCTCCTGCTGGGCGATGAAGCTGGAGGCATCGAGCGCGGCGGCTTTCTCGAACTCCGCCAGCGCCTCCGGCAGATTCCCGCCTTCGCGAAGCAACTGGCCGCGATGCACGTGCGAGGCCCCAGCCAGGAAGCGCAGGCGCTCCATGGAGGTGCGATATTTCAGGTCGCCGGGTTTCAGCTCCCAGGCCTTGCGATAGGCGTCGTAGGCGGCCTCGTAGTTCTGCCGGATCTCCGCCTCTTTGCCCTGCTTGTAGAGCGTCTTGGCCTCATCGGCGGCCGTGGGCAGCGCCAACAGAAGCGCACCCAGCAACGCCATTGCGCGGGCAAGTTTCCTCATCCAACTCCTTTGTCGAGGTCAGGCGAGCGGGCCGGGCCCCAGCGGAAAACCGCGATTATAGCACCGCGTCCCGTGCAACCGCGCCCCCCAGCGCCCTGTGCTAGCATACGAACTTTGGCCCGTAACCTCTTGATTCCCCATGCCCCGCCAGCGTTCGCATCCAACCAAGCCGGAGAAGCCCAAGAGCCCGCCGCGCGACCCCACCGCCGCCGGGCTGCGCGATGCGGCCGTCAACCGCGCCGCCGGACATCGCTACTTCCTGCTGGAGAAGTTCGAAGCCGGAGTGGTGCTCACCGGCACGGAGGTGAAGGCCATCCGCGCCGGGCGAGCGAACCTGAAGGACGCCTACGGCCTGGTCAAGGGCGGCGAGCTCTGGCTGCTGAACGCCCACATCGGCGCCTACGAGCACGGCAACATCTACAATCACGAGCCGCTGCGCACACGGAAGCTGCTGGTACATCAAGAGGAGTTGGGCAAGCTCCTGGGGCGCACCCAGCAGAAGGGCCTCACGCTCATCCCCACGCGCCTCTACTTCAAGCGAGGGCGGGTGAAGTGCGAGTTGGCCGTGGCCAAAGGCAAGCAGCTCTGGGACAAGCGCGAGACCATACGCCGTCGCGACGCGGACCGCGAGGCGCGCGCCGCCATCACCCGCAGCCGGAAGACTTAACCACGGAGGCACGGAGACACGGAGCAAACCAAACCAGGGCAGGACTAGTAACCGGAGCCGGCGCTTCTTAAGATTTGATTCCCTCCGTGCCTCCGTGTCTCCGTGGCGAAAGGATCCCATGAAAACGCTACTCTCATTTTCGAAGCCCGCAGAACTAGAAACCGAGTGCCTGGTCGCAGTTGTGCTCGACCACGGCGAGAAGGACAAACCCGCCGCCAAGATTGCCGGTGACCCGGCCATCGCTTCGGCCGCAGCAGACGCTATCGCCTCGGGCGAGATGACGGGAAAAGCCTTCGAAAGCGTCCTGCTGCACCGTCCGCAGGGACTCAAAGCCAAGCGCCTGCTGCTGATCGGCGGCGGCAAGGCGAAGGCCTTCTCCGCCTATGAGTTGCGCTTGCTGGCGGGCGCGGCCGCACGCGCGCTCAAGCCGAAATCCATCCGCAGCTTTGCCTTTGCGGCTCCCAAGATCTCTGGCGGTGCCACCGCGGCAGTGCGCGCGATTGTGGAGGGCGCCTTCGTCGGCAACTTCGATCCCGACACTTACAAGAGCGACCGCAAGGACCAGAGCATCGAGGCCGTGACCGTGGTCCCGCCCGCGGGCTCGAACCCGAGATCAGTAGGGCGCGCGCTGGAGGAAGCACGCATCCTGGGCGAGTCACAGAACTTCACCCGCGAACTGGTGAACGAGCCCGGCAATCGCATGACTCCGACCATGCTCGCCGAACGCGCCCGCAAGATGGTGGCTGAGATCGGCTCGAAGGCGCTCACCTGCGAGATCCTGGGCGCGGACAAGATCAAAAAGCTGAAGATGGGCGCCTTCTGGAGCGTGGCCCAAGGCTCGGACGAGCCTCCGGCGCTCATCGTGCTGCGCTACTCGCCGGCGGGCGCGCCGGAAAAACCGGTGCTGGGCTTGGTGGGCAAGGGCATCACTTTCGATTCGGGCGGCATCTCCATCAAGCCCTCCGAGGGCATGGAAAAGATGAAGTACGACATGGCGGGCGGCGCGGCCATGCTCGGCGCCATGCGCGCCATTGCGCTCTTGAAGCCCAAGGTGAAGGTCATCGCGCTGGTCTGCGCCTCCGAGAACATGCCCTCGGGCAAGGCGCAGAAGCCCGGCGACGTGCAGATCGCCATGTCCGGCAAGTCCATCGAGATCATCAACACCGACGCCGAGGGCCGGCTGGTGCTCGCCGACGGACTCACCTATGCCCGCCGCCTGGGCTGCACCCACCTGATCGACGCCGCCACCCTCACCGGCGCCGTGGTGGTGGCGCTGGGAATGATCCAGGCCGGCGTCTTCGCCAACCACGAGCCGAGCTACCAGCGCTTCCGCAGTGCGCTCGACCGCTCCGGCGAGAAGATGTGGCGCATGCCGCTCGACGATGAGTATCGCGAGATCATCAAAAGCGGCATCGCCGATATCGTCAACTCTGGCGGACGCTGGGGCGGCGCCGTCACCGCCGCCATGTTCCTCAAGGAGTTTGCCGAGGACACGCCCTGGATCCACCTCGACATCGCCGGCGTCGCCTGGATGGAGGAGACCAAGCCCTGGATCGCCAAGGGACCCACCGGAGTTGCCGTGCGCTCACTGGTCGAGTTCGTGCGGGGATTCGAGTAACGGAGATCACGTAGGCCCAGCCGCCCCCGGCTGGGCGGGCGAGCTTCGCTCGCCAGGATTGGTCTTACGGCCCAAAGCGCCACGGGTTCCGCGCACAGAGCGTGATGTAAACTTTCCACGCGCCGCATGACCTGGATCAAGACCATTCCGCTCGCCGACGCCAGCCGCGAACTGCTCGAGGCGATGGAGCAGCAGAAGACGCTCTACCCCGTCGAGTACGCCACGCCGGTGCAACCCACGCCCGACGGCCCGGCGGCCATCGTGGCCTCGCACAGCCTCATCCCGGATGCGCTCTTCCACGCCTTCGCCACCTTTGGCGTGCTCATGTCGCCGGAGCTGCCTCTCACCCGCCGCCAGCACGAGATGATCACTACGCTGGTCTCGGTGACCAACCGCTGCCACTATTGAATCGTCCCTCACGCAGAGTTTCTGCGTCGGGTCACGTTGGATGAGAAGTTCGTCGAACAACTGAAGCAGGACTACACCCAGGCCGAGCTTTCGCCGCAGGACCGCGCCATGCTGGATTTCGTGGTGAAGATCACGCGCGACGCTACCCAGATCTCCCCGCGCGACCACGAGCGGCTGCGCGCCACCGGCTTCGATGACCGCGGCATCCTCCAGATCACCCTCATCGCTTCCTGGTTCAACTACATCAACCGCGTGGCGGATGCCCTGGGCGTGGGACGCGAACCGTAACGGTTACATCACAGAAGGAACGGAAATCCCCATCAGTTCCAGCGTGCGCATCAGTTCGCGGCGCACGGCCGCT
>DASYVL010000181.1 GCA_035937135.1 Terriglobales bacterium | reverse complement strand
CGTTTTCCAACACGACTTCCGCGCCTCGACCGGCCTGGTGTGGCGCTTCGGTACGAAGTAAGGACTGCTCGAAGCTTCTTGTCCCGGGGGTTGTCAAGCAGCCTGCGTTAGCGCCCGCCGCAGATTCTGCAAGTTCCGCTCGTCAGTTAGGTAGCTGATCACCATCATGCGGATGACGCTGCGGCCGTTCACTCGCGTCTCTGAGATCCAGCGGCGTCCGTCGCGCGTCACGGAGTCCACCACCCGCGCGTTCGCGGCCGCGATGGCGGCCTCGTCGCCTCCCGCGACCTTCACCCGGAAGTTGACGATGGGCAACACCTGCGGCGCCGCCAGCTCGTAGCTCCTTGAGCCGCGGACCCAGCCGGCGAAGCTCGCCGCGAGCGCCAGCTGACGGTTGATCAGCTCTTCATAGGCCGCGCGGCCGTGGACGCGCAGCGTCAGCCAGAGCTTGAGCGAGTTCATGCGCCGCGACCACTGCGTGCTGACCTTGAAGTTGTCCACCAGCACCGCGCCCGGCGACTTCGGCATGTAGGGCGTGGTGGTGGCGAAGGCCTGCTGCAGCGTCTCCGGCCGCGAGGTGAGGATGACGCCGGCGGCAAAGGGCATGGCCAGCCACTTGTGGGGGTCGATGGTGATGGAATCAGCGCGCTCGATGCCGCGCACCAGGTCGCGGTGACGGTCGCTGAAGATGGCCGCGGCGCCGTAAGCGCCGTCCACATGCAGCCAGAGTTTGTGCCGCGCGCAAAGCTCTGCCAGCGCGACCATGTCGTCGATGGCGCCTGAGTTTGTGGTCCCTGCGGTGGCCACAACGCAGAAGGGCTTGTGCCCGGCTTTCTTGTCGGCAGCGATGGCGGATTCGAGCTTTCCCACGTCGAGCTGGATGCGGTCATTCACCGGGATGCGCCGCAGCGCCTTGCGCCCCAAGCCCAACAGTCCCGCGGACTTGTCCAGCGAGTGGTGCGCCTCCGACGAAGCGTAGAACACCGGCTGCCCGCCGATCGAAGCTACGCCCTCTTCGATAGCCTTGGGGAAGTGCGCAGCCAGAGCCAGCGCCAGAGCGCTGAAGTTGGCTTCGTTGCCGCCCGAGGTGAAGGTGCCGTCGAAGGGCTTGGTCCAGCCCACGCGCTCGCCGATCCAGCGCACCGTCTCGCCCTCGATCTTCGAGGCCAGTTGCGAGCGCGCCAGCGTCGCCAGTTGCGGATTGAGCGCCGCCACCAGCGCCTCGGCCAGTACTGCCATGTAGGTGGGCGTGGGATTCATCAGGCCGAAGTAGTTGGCGCTGGGAACGTGGAAGCCCTTCTCCACCAGCTCATCGCAGAGTTCACCGAGCACCAGCACCGGGTCGAGCCCGAGCTCCGGCATCTTGTCGGTGAGCGTTGCGAAGGTGCGCTGCTCGAGCGGAAGTTGGACGCTGCGCTCGGACAGGGAAGAGAAGTAGTCGTTGATGGCGTCGATCAGCTTGTAGCCAAGCTGGCGCCGGCTTTCGCGGTCGAAGTCAAATCCCATGTCGGGTACCTGCTCCTCGTCGGTCGCGGGTGGTTGCAGCCTAAGTCGGCCTCTGCAAGGGGTGGCCGTTTGTATGTAAGTTTAGATGTCCGTCGCCGCGCTCGGATACAGCGTTTTGCTGCGACGCCCGGGGTCAGGCGTCTCAGTCTTTTCGCCGCAGCTTCCACGCTATCTGTCGCAGCATGCCCAGCCACACCTCGGCGTCGGAGGCGGGCAACTGCAGGCGGCGGACCAGCCGCCGCACCTTTTCCCGGG
>DASYVL010000180.1 GCA_035937135.1 Terriglobales bacterium | reverse complement strand
CTCGACCGCCTGGCGGGATTGATGGTGCAGCCCGCCGCCGCGCCCGATGCCGTCAGCCTGTTTCGCATCGACGCCGGCCGCATCTCCGGGCCGATTCTCTTTCCCTTGCAGCGGCGCGAGGGACAGCCGCAGTCCATGGAGTCGCGCCTGCTCGAGTCGCTGGCAGCCGCGCCGCCGCTCCAGCCCGCCTCCGCGCTCGAGCTGATGGAGCACCTTGCCCTGCTCAAGCACTGGCTCTTCCGCAGCCGCAAGACCGGCGAAGCTTTCTTCGCCGACGACAAAGGCGAACTGCCTATGCGCCGCATCGTGCGCGGCATCTCCCGCGTCTTCCACGGCGAGAAGGCGCCTAGTGGTGCTGTTCCCGAGGGCCCCGAGATCGCCGAAATGAAAGAGTGATCCCTCCGCGATCTCTGCGGATTCTCTCCGCGTTCTCTGCGGTTTAAGGCTTTGATCCGCGTCAATCCGCGGTAAGGGTTGTTCGCTTCTTCCGGAAGACCACGCGCACGCCCTCGCGCCAGCGTTCGTCCACGCCCAGCAGGGTCCATTCGATCTCGTGCGCAAGATACCGCAGTAACGTGTCGGTCGCCGGATGGACGCGCAAGGCCGGCGCGACCAAGAACAGCAGCGGCGCCTCCGCCGAAAGCTCGCGCCCGGGGAAGTATCCGTACTGCTGGAATTCGCCGCGGGCGTGGTGCCAGCTCACCCGCGCCCAGTAGTCCAGGCCCTGCAGCGGCAGGTGGATGTCCTCTTCGGCCTTGAGTTCGAGGACGGCGAGGCGCCCCTCGCGCGTGGCCCCGAGCACGTCGATCATCGCCCGGTCGGAAGCGGAGAAGGCGGGCACCTGCGAGTACACCGCCGCCCGATCCAGCCGCGAGTCGAGCGCGCTCACGTCGCCGACCACCAGCGACTCCAGCCAGCGCTCGGGACGCATCCGCCACAGCGGATTATCGCGCCTGCCGTCAGCCCGCCGCGCCTGCGCCAGCGCGCCGACGAGGTTCTCGAAGAAGGGCGCGTTGCTCTCATCGAGCACCGTCTCATTCGCTCCCACGCCGAAGACGATTTGCTCGGCGCTGCGGAACGAGCCGCGCTCCGCTTCGAGGCGAGCCTGCGCGAATTCCAGGCCGTGCAGCCGGAAAGCCATCGCGCTGGGCGCGAGCACCACCGCCTCCGCCTCCGGCGCCAGGGAAGCGATCCGCGCGATGGAGGCGGCGAAGCGCTCGCGCGCCGCGGCTTTGTCGGAACAGCGCACGAGTCGCGTCAAGATGTTGCCGCGGTCGGCGGTGTCCACCGCCTCCAGACTCTCTTCCGGCTCGTTGAGTTCGTAGAGTTCGAACTTGGCCGCGCCGCGGTTCAGGTGCGCCATGCGCTCGCGCACCACCGCCGCCGTCCCCGCCGGAACGAACAGCTTCAGTCCTTCGACCACGGCGCGCGCCGCCTCGCGCTGGCGGCAGTGGTCCAGCCACAACAGGCCGAAGGTGAGCGAGGCGTCGATGGAGGGCTGCATTCCCTGCGCGTTCACTCCCAGCACGGCAAAGGCGGAGCGCCCACGGCGCAGCAGGCCGCGGCAGTAGATGGGACCGAAGGAGTGCCCCAGATCCATGGCCGAGCTGAGTCGTTCGACCCGCAGGTCAGGGAAACTTCGCTCCAGGATTCGCCCCCGCCGCCAGGTCGAAAATCGTCTGCCCATCTTCGAGGACGACGGCGTCGCGCGCCTCGGCCAGATAGGTTTCGAGCATTCGGGCCAGCGATTCTGGAGTCATGCGAACGGACCTTGCTGTGTGGATGCGGGCGACCCGCCCGCACAGAGCGCGCTGAGCCTAGCAAAAACCTGCGGCCAAGTCATTTGCCGGGTACGCGCGGCGATGACATAATCGAAGCGGGGCGGTTGCGAGTCGTCTTTCCCGTTCCGGACATCCAATCCTTCAAGCATGGACAAACGCAAATTCTTCTTCGAGCGCTTCGGGCTGACGGAGCGCGATCTGGAGCGCTACCTGGGCGCCGCCCTCTCCGCCGGCGGCGACTACGCCGACCTGTACTTCGAGTACCTCACCTCCACCTCCATCAGCATGGACGAGTCGCTGGTGAAGTCGGCGTCGCAGGGCGTCTCGGCAGGCTGCGGCGTGCGCGTGATCTCCGGCGAGCGCACCGGCTACGCCCACACCGACGACCTGGCTCCGGAAAAGATTCTGCACGCGGCGCGCACCGCCGCGCTCATCGCCAGCGGCCCGTCGAAGACTCTGGTCGAGGGCTTCAAGGAGAAGTCCGCGCGCGAGTTGTACCCCGTGGCCGCAGCGGACGCCGACGTGCCCGCCAAGGTCGAGCTGGTGATGCGCGCCGACCGCGCCGCGCGCGCCGCCGATCCCCGCATCACTCAGGTGCGCGCCAGCTACGCCGAAGAACTGCGCCGCATCCTGGTGGTGGGCTCGGACGGCACCCTGGCTTCCGACTTCCAGCCGCTGGCGCGCATGAGCGTGCTGTGCATCGCGCAGTCGAACGGCAACACCGTGCGCGGCTCCTCCGGCGGCGGCGGACGCGTGGAGCTAGGCTTCTTTTTGCATGAAAAAACTCCGGAGCACTTCGCGCAGGAAGCGGTGCGCCAGGCGCTCTTGCAGCTGGACGCCCGCGAGGCTCCGGCCGGCGAGATGCCCGTTGTGCTCGGTCCGGGATGGCCGGGCGTGTTGCTGCACGAAGCCGTCGGCCACGGTCTGGAAGCCGACTTCAATCGCAAGAAGACCTCCGCCTTCGCCGGGCTCAAGGGACAGCGCGTGGCCAGCGAAAAATGCACGGTGGTGGATAACGGCACGCTGCCTTCGCGCCGCGGCTCGCTCAACGTGGACGACGAAGGCTCACCCACGCAAAACACCGTACTCATTGAGAAGGGCATCCTAAAGGGCTACCTCGCCGACAAGCTTTCGGCGCGCCTGATGGGCATGGCCGACACCGGCAACGGCCGCCGCGAAAGTTACGAGTGCATCCCCATGCCGCGCATGACCAACACTTACATGCTGGCCGGCGAGGATTCGCCCGCGGACATCCTGCGCTCGGTGAAGCGCGGCATCTATGCCGCCAACTTCGGCGGCGGCCAGGTGGACATCACCAACGGCAAATTCGTCTTCTCCGCCAGCGAGGCCTATTTGATCGAGGACGGCGTCATCACCGCGCCGCTCAAGAACTGCTCCCTCATCGGCAACGGGCCGGACGTTTTGACGCGCGTCTCCATGGTGGGACACGACCTGGCGCTCGACGAGGGCGTGGGCACCTGCGGCAAAGACGGCCAGTCCGTGCCCGTCGGCGTCGGCATTCCCACGCTCAAGGTGGACCGCATGACCGTCGGCGGTACCGCGCCCAACGCCGATCCCAGCTTCCTGCGGGGATAAGAACTGGTACTCAAGACTTGAAATTCGAAACTGATCTCAAGCAATTCGCTTCTGACGTCGTGCGCCGCGCGCGAGAAGGTGGCGCCACCGCCGCCGAGGCGGTGGCCCGCGAAGGCGAGAACTTTTCCACGGTGGTGCGCATGGGCCAGGTGGAGACCCTGCAGGAGGCCGGCTCGCGCACTCTGGGGGTGCGCGTCTTCCTGGGCCAGCGCGCCGCTTCCACCTACACCAGCGATTTTTCTCCGGAAGGGATAGAACAATTGGTAAGCGGCGCTTTGGCGCTGGCGCGCGTGACGTCAGAAGACCCGCACGCCGGCCTGCCCGAGCCGGAGCAACTGGGCGCATTCTCCGGCGACCTCGACCTCTACTCCGACGACGTCAACTCGCTCGCACCGGCCGAGCGCATCGACTACGCGCGCCGGACGGAGGCGGCGGCGCTCGCCGTCGATCCGCGCATCTCCAACTCCGAGGGTGGCTCCTTCGACGCCGCCAGCGGACACCGCGTGCTGGCCAACTCGCACGGATTCGTCGGCGAGTACCGGCGCTCCTACTGCTCGGTGTCTGCCGTCCCCATCGCGCAATCGAACGGCGGCGCCATGCAGCGCGACTACTGGTACTCGGTCTCCCGCAGCCTGGAGAAGCTCGACTCGCCGGAAGAAGTGGGGAAGATTGCCGCCCAGCGCACCCTGCGCCGCCTGGGCGCGCGCAAGGTGGCGACGGCGCGCGTCCCTGTGATCTTCGACCCCATGGTAGCGCGCTCGATCCTGGGGAATCTCTTTGAAGCCGCGAGCGGCGACTCCATCTACCGCAGCGCTTCGTTCCTCACCGGCAAGCTGGGCCAGCGCATCGCCGGCGAGAACGTCACCGTGATCGACGACGGCACGCTCCCCGGCGGCCTGGGCAGCTCGCCCTTCGACGACGAAGGCGTGCCCACGCGCCGCACCGTGGTAGTGGAGCGCGGCGTGCTGCGCTCGTACCTGCTCAACACCTACACCGCAAAGAAGCTGGGACTCGCCACCACCGGCAACGCCTCGCGCGGCTTGGCCGGCACTCCCGGCATCGGCCCCGGGAATTTCTTCCTCCAGCCGGGGACGAAATCGCCGCAAGAGGTGATTGCCGGCGTCACCGACGGCCTCTACGTGACTGAATTCCTCGGCCACGGCGTGAATCTAGTGACCGGAGACTTCTCCCGCGGCGCCAGCGGCCTCTGGATCCGCAACGGCGAGCTGACCTATCCGGTCGAAGAGATCACCGTAGCCGGTAACCTGCGCGACATGCTCGCGAACATCTCCGAGATTGCCAGCGACCTCGACTTCCGCGGCTCCGTTGCCGCTCCCACGCTGCGCATCGACGGCCTGACCGTCGCCGGGGAGTAGTCTCCGCCGTGCCCGACAGGCGGTAGTAGAATCCGGCCATGGAAGAGCCGCTGCCTCCGTCGCCGTCCCAGCGAAGCGAAGAGGGCGGGTTTCCGTGGATGGCGATGGGAATCGCCGTGGCGTTGCTCGTGGCCGCCGTGGGCGCTGCGTTTCTGCTCTCCAGCCGCAGTCCCGTACCGGCGACCGCCGCGACCGATGCCTCGCCGCTCCATCCCTACGCGGCGCAGTTGCGCCTCTCGGACCCGAAGATGAGCACGGCGCAAAACTTCGTGGGCGCAACCGTCACCTATCTCGAAGGAACCGTTGTCAACGGCGGGGACAAGACGGTCAACGGCGCCACGGTGGAGTCCATCTTCCGCAACTCGCTGGGCGAGATGGTGCAGAAGGAATCGCAGCCACTGATGTACATCCACGCCCGCAAGCCCTACATCGACGTCTCCGACCTGCGCTCGAACCCGCTCAAGCCCGGCGAGACCCGCGAGTTCCGCCTTACCTTCGACCACGTCTCCGCCGACTGGAACCGCGGATTTCCCGAGCTGCGCGTCACCGCCGTCAGCTTCCAGTAGGGTCTTCGATTTCCCGTTCCCAGCGCTTCTCCGATTTCTCCGTGCCTCCGTGCCTTCGTGGTTAGAATGACTGGATGGCAGATGAAAAGCCCATGCGTCTTACCGAGGCGGCGAAAGCTGCCGGTTGAGCTTCCAAGCTGAGTCCGGCGGCGCTGGACACGGTGCTTGGGAAATTAGCCCGGCAACAGGACCCGAACGTGCTCATCGGCTTCGACACAGCCGACGACGCCGGGGTGTATCAGATCGCGCCTGACCAGGCGCTGGTCCAGACCGTGGACTTCTTCACTCCCATCGTGGACGACCCCTACACCTTCGGCCAGATCGCCGCGGTGAACGCGCTGAGTGACGTCTATGCCATGGGCGGACGGCCCATGAGCGCGCTGGCCCTGGTCTGCTTTCCCGAGAAGGGCGACCTCGACATCCTCGAGCGCATCATGGCCGGCGGACTTTCCAAGATGATGGAGGCGGGCTGCACCGTGGTCGGCGGCCACTCCATCCGCGACGACGAGATCAAGTTCGGCTACGCCGTCACCGGCTCCGTGCATCCCAAGCGCGTGCTGGCCAACTCCGGCGCGCGCGCAGGGGACGCGTTGCTCTTCACCAAGGCGCTGGGGACGGGCGTCATCTCCACCGCCATCAAGCGCGGCAAGGCGGAGCCGGCATGGATCGAGGCCGCCACTCAATCCATGACCACGCTCAACCGCGCGGCAATGGAGGTGGTGGTGAAACGTGAAGGCCAGGTCCACGCCATGACCGACGTCACCGGCTTCGGCCTGATTGGCCACGCGCGCGAGATGGCGCTGGCCTCCGCCGTCAGCCTGCGCTTCTTCGCCGGCAAGGTCCCGCTGCTCGTGGGCGCGCTCGAATGCGTGCGCGCCGGGTTCGTCCCCGGCGGTCTCAAGAACAACCGCGAGTTCGCGGAGTGCCTGGTGGGCTACGAGGGCAACATCCCCGAAGAATTGAAGACCATGCTCTTCGATCCGCAGACCGCCGGCGGGCTGCTGATCTCCGTCGCCGCACCCCAAGCCGATGACCTGCTGCGCCAACTCAACGAAGCCGGCGTCCCCACCGCGCGCATCGGCGAAGTCCTGCCGCAGGCCAAGCCGCTGATTACGGTTTCCTCGTAGGACAATCAGTCGTCACTGGATCCGCGAAGTGAACGTATCGTGGTGCGCGCTGATGTGCGTGCGGTACTCCAGTCCAATGGCGGCGTCGTCGGCGAAGCCCTGCTTGCGGGCCTCGTCGTCGGCCGCGGGATCGGTCTCGGCGGCGGCGTACTCGTTCCACGAGGCGTAGCGGAAGATCACCAGGAAGTCCCAGGGCGCTCCCTGCGCGTGCTCGAACTTGACGGAGCCGCGCGCCCGCGCCGCGGCCATGTCGCGGTCCAGGAACTTCCCCAGTGCTTCGTGATGCCCGGCCAGCGCCACGGATTCCTCCACCAAGTACAGCCCGCCGGGATTGCCGGGCTGGGCCGCATTCGGCGGCGCAGCCAGAGCCTTCTGCACCACCTCGAGCGGCGGGCCGCTGGCGTAGGTGTCGGCGTGCCAGGCGTAGTCGGCCATCACCCGTTCCTTGAACCTGCGGATGGCCTCGGGAGGCGCGGGCGGGTTGGCGTCCAGCGAGGCCTTGGCGCCCATGGGGTAGAGGACCATCAGGTCCCAGTCGTCCCCGGACTGATGGCGGAAGACCATGGGCCGGGGCGTCATGTTGTCCGGCACGGGGACATTCTTGTAGGCGTCGATCAGGTCGGGGAGCTTGCCGAGCGCGGCCTTGAAGAAAATGATGCGGTAGAGCTCGTGGGCCGGCGTCGGTGTCGTCGCCGGCTGTTGAGCCGGTTGTTGAGCCACGACCGCGAATCCCAGGATCAGGATGAAGATTCCAACCGCAAGCGCCTTCTTCATAGAGCCTCCGCAAGCAGGGGAACAATATACCGGAGAGGGCAGGGGTCCTTCGACTGCGCTCGCCTCGCGACGCTAGGCTGCGCTCCGCTCAGGATGACAAGTCAAAAGCAAGCGCAAGGTCCTTCGCTCGCCTGCGGCGAGCTCAGGATGACAGCGCAAAAGAAGAGAGCGGCCTGTCGGCCGCCCTGCTGAGAACCGAGAACTGAAAACTGAGAACCGAGGACCGAGAACTAAATCTACGCTGGCGCTGGTTTTTCGCCGGCAGCCAGGCCGGTGGCGCGGCCGGGCTCGGGCTTGATGACTTGCTGCGTCCCTTCGTCTGGAGGCGCGAGGCGTTTGGCGGGCAACTCCTTGCCCTCGATGAGCAGCTTGACCTCGCTGGCATCGAGCACTTCGCGCTCCAGCAGGGCGTCGGCGATGCGCCGCAAGGGTTCGCGGTTGTTTTCGAGGACGGTGCGCGCGGACTGGTAGGCGGCGTCGATGAACTTCCGCACTTCGCGGTCGATCTTCTGCGCCGTCTCCTCACTGAAGTCGCGGTGCTGGGCGATCTCGCGGCCCAGGAAGATCTGCTCTTCCTTCTTGCCGAAAGTGAGCGGGCCCATCTCGCTCATGCCCCACTCGCAGACCATGCGGCGGGCCATGTCGGTGGCGCGCTCCAGATCGTCACTGGCGCCGGTGGTGATCTGGTTGAGGAAGAGTTCCTCCGCCACCCGTCCCCCCAGCATCATGGCCAGGCGGGTTTCCAAATACTCCCTGCGGTAGGTGTGCTTGTCGTCGAGCGGGAGATACATGGTGACGCCCAGGGCCATACCGCGAGGGATGATGGTGACCTTGTGGATGGGATCGGAGAAGGGCAGCATGGTGCCCACCAGGGCGTGTCCGCCCTCGTGGACGGCGGTGGTTTTCTTCTCCTCGTCGGAGAGGATCAGTGATTTGCGCTCCGCGCCCATCAGCACCTTGTCCTTGGACAGCTCGAAGTCGTACATGAGGACGGCCTTGCGGTTGTGGCGCGCGGCCAAAAGCGCCGCCTCGTTCACCATGTTGGCCAGGTCGGCGCCGGAGAGCCCGGGTGTGCCGCGGGCGAGCACGGAGAGTTCGACGTCGTCGTTGAGTGGGATCTTGCGGGTATGGACGCGCAGGATCTCCTCGCGTCCGCGGACGTCGGGATAGGGCACGACCACGCGGCGGTCGAAGCGCCCCGGGCGCAACAGCGCCGGATCGAGCACGTCGGGGCGGTTGGTGGCGGCGATCAGGATCACGCCATCGTTGGACTCGAAACCGTCCATCTCCACCAGAAGTTGGTTCAGGGTCTGCTCGCGCTCGTCGTGGCCGCCGCCCAACCCGGCGCCGCGATGGCGGCCGACGGCGTCGATCTCATCAATGAAGATGATGCAGGGAGCGTTCTTCTTGCCCTGCTCGAACAGGTCGCGGACCCGGCTGGCGCCCACGCCCACAAACATCTCCACGAAGTCGGAGCCGGAGATGGAGAAGAAGGGCACGTTGGCTTCGCCGGCGATGGCGCGCGCCAGCAGCGTCTTGCCGGTTCCCGGAGGGCCCACCAGCAGCACGCCCTTGGGGATGCGTCCGCCCAGCTTCTGGAACTTCTGCGCCTCGCGCAGGAACTCGATGATCTCTTTCAGCTCTTCCTTGGCTTCTTCCACGCCGGCCACGTCCTTGAAGGTGACCTTCTTCTGCTGCATGGAGAGCAGGCGGGCGCGGCTTTTGCCGAAGGACAGCGCTTTGTTCCCGCCGGCCTGCAGCTGCCGCATCATGATCATGAACAGCACTCCGATCACCAAAATGGGCGAGAGCTGGATGAGCCACGTCCACCCGGCGGCCGAGGCGTCCTTCACGATGATGTTCACGCCCTTGTCGCGCAGGATCTTGATCATGTCCGGGTAGTTGGCGGGGACGGTGGTGTGGAAGGTGCCCTTGGGGTCGTTGTTGAATTTGCCGCGGACTTCGCTGGCGGTCAGGGTGACCTCGGCGACGTTGCCCGCGTCCACCTGGGTCATGAACTCGGAGAAGTTGATCTCCTTTTCCTTCTGGCCGACGGCGCCGGCGCGCACCACCACCATCCACAGCAAAACTCCGGAGATGGCGATGGCCACCCAGAACAGGATCGTCTTCAGCGTCGAATTCACTCGAATGCTCCCTGGACCGCCACGGGGGCGCTCAACCCCGCGCCCTCACGATAAATTAGATGCCGGGGCCACGCTTCACGGCTCCAGACGATTGTAACCTTTTTGCCGGGAAAAAGTTTCGTGGCGGTTAGCGCGCCGAGGGCGCGCCCGCCGGCGGCGCGGAGGTCACGTAGGGCAGGTTGCGTCCCATCTCCGGCGAGCCCAGGCCGTAGCCCACCACGAAAGATTCGTCCACCAGAAAAGCGAAGTAATCAGGCTGCAGCGAGAGCTTCCGCGAGGACTGCTTGTCCAGGAAGGTGGCCAGTTTCACCGAGGCTGCGCCCCGCCCCGTCAGGTTGCGCAGCAGGAATTCGCTGGTCACGCCCGACTGCACCAGGCCCTCGATCAGCAGCACGTGCTGGCCCTTCACATGGATCTCGGGGCTGAACTTGATCTCCATGGTGGAGATCTTGCCCAGCTTCTTCTCCGAGAACTCCGGTTTCATGAACTGGCAGACCATGGGGACATCCACGGCGCGTACCAGGTCGGCCATGAAGATGAAGCTGTTCTCCAGCACCCCCACTGCGTACAGGGTCTTACCCTCATAGTCCTTGGAGATCTGGCGGGCGAGCTCGGCCACGCGCTTGCGGATCTGCTCCTCACTGAACAGAACCTTGCCCTTGCTGTCGGATTGGTTCTTGCTGGCCACGATGAAGGGAATCCCGCCGCAGATCAAAAAGCCGGTCGGATTATACCCTGACGCCCCCTTTCCGGTCGCAACCACCGGCGCTTCGATCGCTCTCGCCAGCCCGGCCACCGGAGCCCCGCTCGGCGCGGGCCGGGGAGACCCGCGCTCCTGCTCTCTCCCCGCGCTTCTCGATGCGCAGATCACTTTTCCAGCGGACCACGCGCCAGCCGCCGGGAAGTTCCACCGCTCCGCGGGACTTTTGCGCCAACCGCAGGATCTCTTCCCCATGACGGAAGTCGAAGCCGGCGCCCGCGCGCTCCAGCGCCGCCCGCACCAACCGGCGCTGCACCGCCAGCGGCTGGGCCAACAGCGCATTGAGCTTCAGCGATGCTTCCCCCTGCGCGCTGACCTCGGGGAGCAGGCGCTCCATCTCGCGCTGCCAGAAGTCCTCTTCGGCGCGGGCGACTTCGGCGCTCTCGGCCAGCACGCGCGTGACTTCGGGATTGAAGTCGCGCTCCAGCAGCGGCACCAGCTCGTGGCGCACGCGGTTGCGCAGGTGCTGCCGGTCGCGGTTCGTGGAGTCCTCGCGCCAGTCCTGGCCCAGGTCCCGCAGATACTCTTCGACCTCGCTGCGGCGGACTCCGAGCAAGGGCCGCACCATGCCGTTGTGGAGCGCCGGGTAGATGCCCGCCAGCCCGCGGGTCCCCGCGCCCCGCAGCGACTTCATCAGCACGGTCTCCGCCTGGTCGTCGAGCGTGTGCCCGGTGGCGATCTTGTCCGCCGCGCCGGTCTTGAGCAGCCCCGCGAAGAATTGGTAGCGCAACTGGCGCGCCGCCGTTTCGAGACTCGCTTGACGCGCGCGCGAGTGCGCGGGCGCGTCGCCGCTTCCGGAGTGCAGCTCCAGGTCGTGTGACTTGGCCAGGCGGGCGACGAACTCAGCGTCCGCATCCGCTTCGGCGCCGCGAATCCCGTGGTGGAAGTGGGCGACCGACAGAACGATTCCCAGCTCGCCCCGCAGCTCCAGCAGCAGGCGCAGCAGGGCGGTCGAATCCGCGCCTCCGGAGACCGCCGCCGCCACCTGGTCACCGGCCTTCAGCAGACTGTGGCGGTGCATGTATTCCAGGACTGGTTCGGGCAGAGGCACGCTATCATCGTACTCCCGCAGGGGCTGGGTACTCCCGCAGGGGCCGGGTACCCCCGCGGGGCCGGCGCCCTGGGGCCCGCTGCAAGAAGCCCGAGAGTCCACGTTCTTGGGAGCAAGGAGGGAACCATGCGTCCCGCACTTGTGTTTGCGTTCTGCCTGCTGCTTTCGGCCGCCCCGGCGGCCCAGAAGCAGCAGAACCAGCAGAACAAGGAAGATCAGCCCTCCTGCGAATCCGCCAAGGAGGATCTCGAAAAATACCTCGGCACCTTCTCCCGCGCCTGCCGCACGGACAGCGATTGCGAGGGCTACTACTACCGCGCCACCCCCTGCGACCGCGCCGTGGTCGTGCGCAAGCACAAGCTGGCGGGGGAGCGGGAGCGGCGGTTGCTGGCTCTGCAGCAGCGTGCCGGCGAGGCCTGTACCCTCAAATGGCGGATGCGGCAGGCTTGCTCGCCCATCCCTTTCCGAGCCACCTGCCGCCGCCACGCCTGCGTGGACGCCATGACTCTTCCGCCGGAGGGCGAACGCATCGCGCCGCCGCCTGCCGCGTTTCCCTTCGCCACCATCCGCCACGCCTGCGCGCCCTGGGACGGCCCCGCGCTGCAAATCATATTGACCAAGGTCGAGAACCCGGGGAAGAGCGACGCGCGCCTCTTCCTCACCCTGTACCGCGACCTGCCCCAGGGAACACTCACCCAAGCCGCGCACCTTCGAGCTCGAGCACATGCAGATGCAGTCGGGCAACGCGGTGTGCTGTCCGCAGCCGGGCGCCTGCGAATCCGCCGAACGCGGCCACGTGATGTTGGAGAAGTTCGATGGCACGAAAGCCGAGGGAAACTACGAACCGTCCTTCAAGGACGGCGCCACAGAACGCGGCACGTTCAAGGCTTCCTGGAAAGAGGTCCGCGAAGCCTGCGGATGAATCCTCAGCCGGCGAAGTGCTGCCAGCCGCGGGCTTCGAGCGGCTTCCGCTGGCCGTGGGCGTCCACCAGCCACATGCCTTTCGCTTTCACAATCTCGCCGATGCGCGTTACCCGCACCCCGGCGATCTTCGCCGGGATCGGGCGCGAACGGGGCGCGGTGAACAGCAGTTCGTAGTCATCGCCACCGTGCAGGGCGAAATGCAGGGAACTGGCGCCAGGGAGCACCGGACGCGGAACGCTGGGATCATTCACCAGCGCGCCCACGCCGCTCTCCTCGCAAATGTGGGAAAGGTCGGTAGAGAGGCCGTCGCTCACGTCGATCATGGCCGAGGCCAGGCGCTTCTGCCGCAACGCGCATCCGGCGGCGACGCGTGGCACCGGGAAGAAGTGCGCGGCGTGCAGCTTGCCCTTCGGGCTCCTGCCCGACTCGCGAAGCTGGTGCAGGACGGCGGCCGAGCCTCCCAACTCCCCGGTCACATAAATCCCGTCGCCGGGACGCGCTCCGGAGCGCAGCACTGCCTGTCCCTTGGGAACGCGGCCCACCACCACGACGTCTGCCAAAATCCCGCCGCCGCCCGGCGACTCCGCCGTGTCTCCCCCCGCCAGCACCACGCCGAACTTCCGGGCCAAGGCCAGGAAGCCGCGCAGGAAGCCATCCACCCAGCGCTGGGGCAGCTTCTCGGGAAGCGCCAGGGAGAGGAAAGCGGCCATGGGCTCCCCGCCCATGGCGGCGACGTCGCTCAGCCCGCGCGCCAGTGCACGGTGGCCGACAGACTCAGCCGGATGCAACGCCCGGCGAAAGTGCACCTCCTCCAGGCTGAAGTCGGTCGTGACCAGGGTCTCGTAGACGGGCTGGGGCGCGAGGCGCGCACAGTCGTCCCCGATGCCCTGGAGCACCGCCGCAGAGCCCCGCGCCGCCCGGGTGCGGACCAGCCGAATTAGGTCTCTTTCGGAGAGGTTCAAGCAAGTCAAACTATATAGGAGTCGACCCAGGGCCGGGCCCCCTTCTGGGGCCCAGAAATCTTCGATCCGCCCCCCCGCCGGGGCCCAGAAATCCTCAGCCCCCCGGTTGACAGGCCCTACCCCCTTTGGTAGGGTTGCCGGGCCGTTATACCCAGAGAACTCTGAAACTGCTGGCCCGAGGACGGAATTCGACTCCGTCCGCCGCGGGATGCATTGGCCTCCAAACTGCGGAGGCAAACGCGGTCATGAGCAACGGTCGGGCCGATCAAGGTAGGGAACCGAACACGAACTGTTGTCAGACGAAGGGACCGAACTTTCTGCGCAAGCGCTATTACATCCTGCTGGTGACCCGGGACGCGGAGGGACAACTCCGCAAGATCCCCATCCCATTGCACTACCTTTACGTGTTCCTGGCAGGGGCGGTGATTGGCATGTTCAGCATCACCGGCATGGCCGGCTCTTACGCCCGGATGCTGGCCAAGGTGGGGCGCTTCAACCAGTTGCGCACGGAGAAGGACGCGCTCAAGAGCCGCTACTCGCAGCTGGAGCAGGTAGCCCAGGAAAATGAGATCCAGGCCGCCTCGCTGGGCTCGTTGGCCAGTGAGGTCTCGGCGCTGTATGGGCTGAAGTCGGACCCGGCGCTGGTCGACGCCTCAAGCAGCGACTTCACCGACCAGCAGTTCGTGACCTCGTTGGGCCAGTTCCAGGCGCTGCGCACCACCGCCATGAGCGGCGCCGCCTCCATCGCCATGACTTTCGATCCTGGCCGCGGCGCCACCACCGCCGACTGGCTGCGTCTGGCGGCGGCTCCCAACCTGTGGCCGGTCGAAGGCACGGTCACTGGCTCCTTCGGCGAGCGCATCGACCCCTTCAACGGAGAGGGCGCATTCCACAGCGGCGTGGATATCTCCACCTCCTACGGCCACGCGGTCGTGGCTCCGGCCGACGGCCTGGTCATCTTTTCGGAGGTCATGGGCGGATACGGCCGCATGGTGGTGATCACCCACGGAAACGGCATCTCCACCCGCTTCGGGCACCTGGCCGCATTCGCCGTGGCCCCGGGGCAGAGAGTGCACCGCGGCGACATCATCGGCTATGTGGGCTTGAGCGGCCGCTCCACCGGACCCCACCTACACTACGAGGTGCGCATCAACAACACGCCCGTCAATCCCTACAAATACCTGCGCCTGACTTTGGCACAAACCACGCACTCCACCGCCGGCTTCTGAGCCGCCCGGACTATCGTGCCCCGCGCCGCGGCGCGGGCTTTTTTGTCTCTGGAGCGGGAGGCGGCGGGGCGGGGCTGGCCGGTGGCTGGGCCAGCACCTTTTGGATGGCACGCGGCGGCAGCGTGGCGGTGAGTACCATGCTCTGCTCTTCCGGGTGGACCTCGATGCTGTCGAAGAAGGCTTTGACGTCCGGGTCCGGGCCCTCGCCCCTCACGCTGGCGCCGGCGCCGCGGAAGAGCGCCAGCAGGGCGCCCAGGCTGTCGCTGAGCTGCTTGGCCTCCGGCGCGCTCGCCGTGATGGCTTCCACCCGGACCTGGATGGAGCCCTGGTAGCGCACCGAGGCCACCACGGTACTGCCTCCCGCCATCTGCTGGGCCATGCCCAGGGCGTTGGGCCTGCCGGCGGCTGCCGCGCGCGTGGGGATGCGGCCGATCACCCAGGCCACGCTCCCCACGGGGACGCGCGCATAGTGCTCGCGCACCAGCGACGGGCCTCCCATGGGCTGGGCCAGGCTGTGGTAGCGGTCGATCATCCTGCGCATCACCCCGGGGTCATCCTCGTTCGAGACCGCCACCATATCCACTCCCAGCAGGGACACGCGCACCGTGCGTCCTTCGTAGGGGATGTTGTAGATGTCGGAATCCCCGTAGCGTTCGCTGCTCGCGGCCAGCTTCTTCAGGTAGGCCGAGAGGCGCTCGGAGTGGAAGCGCCCCACGAAGATCTCCGAGGTCCGGTAGGGCAAGGGCTGGACGCCCGAGGGCGGTGTCCCGGGCTGGGGAGGCGGTAGCGGCACGGAGTGCAGGGCCAGCGCCACGTCGTCCAGATCGCGCTCGAACTCGAATCCGGTCTCGCGCACGAAGGCCGCGTAGTCGGCCTCGCGGGTCACCTCTGGGATCTGGGGGACCGGGGTCGCCACGCGGATCAGGCCCAGATTCACGTAAAGGACGGCGTCGGCCTCCGGAAGCAGGCGGACGGCCTCAGGGGCGGCGCGCCGCCGCAGCGTGACCAAAGAAACGATGGCAGCTGCCACCAGAAGGAGCAAAATAACGATCCACAGCCTGCGCCTGCGCATGGGTTTCCTGTCCGAAAAGCGGCATCATAGCACCCGCCCGGAGGTTAACCATAGAGTTAACTAGGGAGGGCCGGTGAGCAATTTGGTGCTGCTCTATTTCCGTGTTGCTGCTTTGGCGGCCCACTTTGCCTTCAGCGGCCCAAGGCCGGGGAAGGGGTCGCCGCTTTCCCGGCGGCTTTGAAAGTATTCCAGGCAACCCTGTAGTTGCTGGATTCGCTCTTGGCAAGCTTTAATCACCAACTCCCAAGTCGACAGCTCTTTCACTTGATGTGATTTTATTGTTTACAAGCCTTTGCACATAGTGTCTAATTACCTCCATGGTGCCCATCTACGACCCCGAAGCCGAAAAGGCCCGCTTTAAAGAGCTTTTGGAAGCGGCCCAAGATGAGCTTGTTGAGAATGTCAGGGAGCGCCAGTCTTTGGAGATGCGCAGCCGCAAACTTCAAGAGGACATCGCGCATCTCGCCGCACTTTGCGGCGAATCCGTTGAAGACCCTATTAAGCAATTGGGGCTGACGGACGCCATTCGGTACGTCCTCGGGAAAGCCTCTCATGGCCAAATCCCACTTCATAGGTTCATGACCCCCGTCGAGATTAGGGAAGCGATCTCCAAGGGTGGTTTTGATATTTCCAAGTACAGCAACGTTATGGCATCCATCCACACTGTCCTGCAAAGACTCAAGAAAAAAGGACAAGTGACGTTCGTTAATTTCAAGGGCGGAAGCTATATGTGGAAGGGCGGCCTTCCCCCGCCTCCCCCAATGCTTGACTGGTTGAAGGAGAGATTGAAATGAGTGTGGAGTCCAATCCGGGTGGAAAGGAGAACGACTATGCGAGACCCACCGATGACTGAATAACGAAAGGGCATTCAAAGGCGCGAACCCTTGAATGCCCCCTCCCTGTGGTGGCTGTAGCTCAAGCAGGAAGAGCGGAGGATTTGTAATCCTCTGGTTGTCGGTTCGAGGCCGACCAGCCACCCCAACTTTAACTGCCCCGCCCCCGGCGCGAACCGGGAAGCGGGGTGAATCAGCACACGGGGTTAGCCGTATGCCGACCGCAACGGAATTATCGGTCTGCCCCGCGAGAAAGGCAAGTCCGATATGGTTTGCATCCGTTGTAAGCACGATACTGCTAGGAGATTCGGATACTACGGAAAGCGGCGTATTCAGCGGTTCCGCTGCCGTTCCTGCCGCTCTACTTTCGCCGCTCCCCACACCACCTTTGGGGAGCACTACACCGACCCGGAAACCGCCTCGAAAGTCCTGTCGCTCATGCTTGAGGGAACCAGCGTCCGCGCCATTTCTCGTCTGATGGGACTCCACCAGCAGACGATCCTCGCGCTGATGAACACGGCGGCAGAGAACGCGCACCGGGTTTTCGATACTCAGGTTCGCAACGTGCGCCCCAAGTTTGTCCAGCTCGATGAGCTTTGGTGCATGGTCGGCTGCCACGGGAAAAACGTCCGCCCCAAGTCGCCCGCCGGATGGGGTGACCAGTGGGTGTGGCTGGCGCTGGACAGCGAAACCAAGATGATTCTCTCCTACCACATCGGGGGGCGAAACGCCCTCAACGCCTACCGCTTCGTCTTTGACCTGAGCCAGCGGACGGTTGGGCGCTTCCAGATAACCAGCGACGCCTTCAAGGGCTATGTCGGGGCCATCGAGGAATGGTTCGGGGCCGACACCGACTTCGCCCAATTGCAGAAGATTTACGGGCGCTCCGAGCCGGGGCCAGAATGGTACGGCTCCGGTAGGGTCATAGCCGCCGTCCCCCGTGTTCGGAGCGGCAGCCCTGACTTTACCCGTATCTCCACCAGCCACATCGAGCGGGCCAACCTGACCGTGCGGATGCACCTGCGGCGCTTTGCCCGTAAAACGAGCGGCATTTCCAACACCCTTGCCAACCTCAAGGCAGCCGTGGCCCTGTACGTCGCCTGGTACACAACTTCTGCCGCCCGCACCTGACCCTGCGGGTCACACCCGCCATGCAAGCCGGGCTGGCCGACCACGTCTGGACCGTAGAGGAGCTTATTTGCCATAAACACTAAAACCACCCACTACCAGCAATTTGAGTTCCTTGCGGGTAAGTGGCTGGTGTGCTAAAGTTTATTGGTTGTCCTGAAGCTTTTGGGGCTCTCTGTGCGCCTGGGACCTTTCGAGCGCACATGGGAGCAAACGCGAAGGAATCGGCTGGCGTAGCTCAGCTGGTAGAGCACCTGATTTGTAATCAGGGGGTCAGGGGTTCGAATCCCTTCGCCAGCTCCAGAGAACACAATTTGCCCGCGCCGGGGGAGCGCGGGAGTGGCGGAAGATTTCAAGGTTGCGGCGCGCGGGTCTTCAAGGGGAACACACTCCTTATAGATACTTTTCCCGGCACGCGGATTTCGTGTGCGGACGTATGTTCGCGCATTCCTTGCTGTCTTCGCATTGCAGTCCCCCGCAGGACGTTGCGCGCGGATCGTGACCCGGACCGGGACGTGCGCCCAGAGCGAAAGGCTCGGTTTGGTTGTGGACAGGTGGCCGAGCGGTTAATGGCAGCAGACTGTAAATCTGCCGCTCCTTGGAGCTACGGAGGTTCGAATCCTCCCCTGTCCACCAGGATTTTTTGGCAATGAAGCTGTGGCTTGCGCTGGGAGCCTACGCAGTCTTGGCTCTGGCCGCTTGGATGACGCTCAGTGATATGCGCTTCCGGCTGGCCACGCTGGCGGTGCTGGTGGCGATCGCCGTCAAGACGCTGCTCAATTGGCAGCGCGAGCGCCGCGAACCGGAGGACCAGGAGATTGAGCCGATGTAGCTCAGTTGGTAGAGCACTCCCTTGGTAAGGGAGAGGTCACCAGTTCAATCCTGGTCATCGGCTCCAGGATTTCGAGGGGAGCGCAGGAAGGGCGGGAGTAACTTGAGCCGTTTTGCGGGCGTGAACGAGGCGAAGCCGAGTGGGAGCCCGCAGGCGAAATCCTGAGCGAGCCCGCTGCGGCGGGCGAGTCGAAGGATCTGGAGTTTGGGAAGGGCGGGAGTAACTCAGTGGTAGAGTCACAGCCTTCCAAGCTGTTGGTCGCGGGTTCGATTCCCGTCTCCCGCTCCAGAGATTCGTGATTTTGCAAGTTATGGATCAGGCGGAATTCACGCAGGCGGGCATCGGGATCGAGAATCGGCAGGCGTTTCAGGAGTTGCAGGCCAGGATCGACCGGGGCCTGGGTCCGGCGGCGGAGCGATTCTTGAAAAGTCTGTCCGCGCGCCGCATCCGCATCCGGGAGTTCGAGGAGATCCTGGTGCAGGGATTGCTCAAGGACGCGGCTCGGGACGCTTCGCCGAACCGGGATGAGGAGCTGTACCGGGCGCTCACGCTCTCGGATCAGGGCCAGATGCGCGAGTACTACCTGACGGCCATCGAGCAGTTGCCGGACGAGTTGCGTCACAAGTTTCACGCGCTGTACCGACCTTCGTAAGGAAGGCACATGGCGAAAGTAAAATTCGATCGCAGCAAGCCGCACGTGAACGTAGGGACGATCGGACACATCGATCACGGCAAGACCACGTTGACGGCGGCCATCACCAAGGTGCTGCAGAAGCACAACCCGAAGATCGTGTTCCG